>CAVKOT010000008.1:0-30841 GCA_963658045.1 Opitutia bacterium UBA4654 | reverse complement strand
TCTTCGGACATGGAAATATATCTCGCAGTCTGGGCGAAATATAATGGTGTTTAATTTTGAACATCTACTTAGGCATAACCTTCTTTGACACAAAGTTAGTGCTTTTTCCGCGTTATGCCGCATGTGGTGCCTGGGAAGATGGCTGCCAAGGACGTGATGAGTGCTGATGAGGCCGTACATGTGTGACAGCCTGGGATGGTGCGCCCAGGTGCCTCACCGTCCAGCCCAAGGCTGGACGGTCGGAGAAGCCTGCTGCATCGGCCATCGAACCCTGCTGCGTTGACCGTCCAGCCTTGGGCTGGACGGTGGGGCAGGCTGCAGACCGGTTTTTGGCAGCCCGTTTCCAGGTCGCGCGAAGCAGGCATCTTGGGCAGGGGCACCGTGCAGGGCCTCCCCGGGTGAGGCGTTGGGACATAAAAGAAGAGTGGCACCCCATGGTGGGATGCCACTCTCTGATAACTTGCTTAACTGGCACTTTGGCTATTGGCCAAGTGCCTCACGCTTGGGTGCCCAGCGGCAAAGTCATTCGCCTTTGCCGCTGGATGCCATTTACTTAACCAGTACCTTGCGTCCGTTGATGATGTAGATGCCTCCCTTGGCAGGACGCTGTACCCTGCGGCCTGTGAGGTCGAAGATGCTGCTGCCAGCCTTGTCGCTGGACGCATCCACTGCATTCACGCCATCTGAGATGTCGTTGTAGTAACCCTTCTCATCACTGAAGAACACTTGACGGTGGTCGCTGTTGAGCATCGGCGCGCTGTCTGTCTTCAGCGTCTGACGCCATGCGGGAGCCTCGGTGTTGCCTGCATTCAGGTCGTAGCAAACCTTGCCCGAGGCCAGTTCGTCCGCACTCACCTCCAGGATGACATCCGTGAGGAACTCGCCCCACCACAGTGGCGTGCCCGACACGAGCACAGACGAGTCGCTGGTCTTGAGGAAGTACATGTTGCCGCCCTCCACATAGCAACCGTCATCACCGGCAGTGCCAAGGTTGCCGTCGCACTTCACACGGAAGAAGTAGGCACACTGCTCGCCCACGACCTCGCCAATGCTGAGGCAGTTGTCGGCATACACCCTGTTGGTGGATGCCCATCCGTAGAACCCGCCACCACCATTGACGGTCGTCGTCACCTTGCCCGAGAACAGGCAGTTGTTGATATGCTGGGGTCCGCTGGTGGCAATGCCGGCAAAGCCGCCCACGTTGTTGGCGCCAGTGATGTCCAGATTGCTCTCCACGTTCTCAAAGCGTGTCTTGCCCTGCACGTTGCCCACCAGTCCGGTGTTGTTGTTTCCGATGATGGTGCCCGTGAACTTCGTGTTGCGTATGGTCGCGTCACCTGTGTGGCCGAACACGCCTGTCATGTCATGGTCAGGCTGCTCGATGCTGACGGTGAGGGTGTGGCCCTGTCCGTCAAACGTGCCATTGTACTTGTAGTCAGTGCCCGACAGGTTTCCGCCTATCATGGTAAAGCCGCTGTCGGTGGTGATGTCGCTCGTGAGCACAGCGTTGAGCTCTGTCATTCCGGCCTGGGTCATGGCGGCAAACACATTGAGTGTCTTGGCATCGCCAATCTCCATGTAGCCCTCCTCATTGAGGTTGGGGTAGAAGGCGATGCTCCTCATGTCACCACCCTCGGCGGCCTCCTGGCTGCTGTAAGTGCCGTCGGTGTAGCCAGTCTGCGTCTTCATGATGAGTGTGAAGGCGTCTCCAGCCTCGTCCTCGGTGATGGTGCCCGCATTCTGCAGCGTCTCGCACACGGAAGCCATGGCATCCGTCATCTCCACCAGTCTGGCATAGTTCTTCTGGCACTCGTAGATTTGCTCGAATGCCTCGCCCAGTGCACCTATCATCTCATACTTCTCGCTGGCCGTGGCGAGTGTGGCAGCCTTCTCCACCAGTGTGGCCAGAGCCTCTTTCTGAGCCTTTGCATAGTTGGGGTAGAGGTGGTAGTCCTCCTCTTCCTGCTTGTTTGCCATGATGCTCCTGGCGCGGTCACACATGCTGGTCAGCGTGGCGTCCAGGGCCTCGCCAGCCTCCTCCAGCGTGCCGCAGTAAGTGAGCTTGAGGTTGCCTATGCCCACCCACTCGTTGCCGGCATAGATGCTGTGTGCGTTGCGCACGCCCAGTGTGAGCGTGTTGTCGGTCACATTGACCAGCAGGCGGTTGGTGTATCGTCCGGCACCGAATGCGCAGGCTGCTCCCTGCACGCCGTGCACCGTGTAGCCGATGACCTCGTCGCTGCTGTTCTTGATGGTATAGTCGGGTATCGAGCCTGTTGTCCAGCAGTTGGTGCGGTCAACAGCCTCGTCGGCCGGGATGATGCCCTCGATGGCCGACTGGAGGAAGGTCTTGTGCCCGTTCATATACACCATCGCGCCATGCATGCGTGAGTCTCCGTGCTCGTCTATGCGGTAGGCACCGCCCAGGGTGAGCGCATAGATGCCGTTCTCGGGCAGTGTGATGGTCTGGTGCATGTCGAAGGCCCCCTTTGACCAGCTCTCTGCCACGCCCATGCCATTGGTCTCGCCCTTGGCGGCCGATGTCATCAGGGTGCCTTCCCAGCCGTTGAACTTGTCGCTGAAGTCGGCATTGGCGATGAATGATGTGGCGTCGGCACCAGGGTTCAGACCCTCGTTGAGCGCGTCCTCCAGCATCTTGCTGATAAAGGCTATCTCCACCTCGATGCCAGCCTCGTCCAGCTGCATGTTGTCGGTATCCATGATGTAGGCGTATGAGCCGTTGGGATACTCGTCCTCGGCGGGGTCTGTCATGTCGTCGCTCAGGTAGCCCTCCAGTTTCTGGAATGCAGGTCCGCCCTTGAAGTCATTGGCATTCTCCTCGATGTAGGTGCGTGTCTCAGCCACCTTGGCCGCCAGTCTGGCATAGGCCTCCATGCTCTTGGCCACGGCCTCCCTCTTCTCTGCGATGGCGGGGTAGTAGGCAGCCACCAGTGCGTCAAAGGAAGTTGCGCTCGTGAGTGTACCCGCCATCTCCTTATACTCATCTGCCAGACTCTTCTGAGCGGGACGCTCCTCCAGGTTGGCAAACTCATTGGCCTCGGTGATGAGGTCGCTGGCTATCTCCCCATAGTCCTCACGGCTGTGTGACGAGAAGCCCTCCGTGCTGCGGTACACCACCTGGTGGGTGCTGTCGAGGACAGGCAGCTCGTCCTCGCCCAGTGTCTGGTACCATACGGGCGACTGGAAACTGTTGCCGTTGGCAGCGTAGCACACTGATCCGTTGGCCGCGCTCTCGCATGCCACGGGCTTGCTGTCCATCTCGGCGTTGTTGCCGTTGATGTACTTGATGCCCTCCACGGGAACGTATGCGCAGTGCTCACTCTGGATGCTGCAGGTGGCACGCACGCGCAGCATCTGGGCGGGTGTCGTGCCCTCGCCCAGGTCTATGTCGCCCACCATGATACAGTTGCTCATGGTGAACTTCGTGTCAAAGGCCCATCCGCAGAAGCCTCCGATACCGTTCTGGTTGGCGTTGCCCACGTATTTCACCTTACCAGCAAACATCACGTTGCTCATCTTGAAGGAGCCCGCACCGTTGTTGCTGTTGCCTATGATGCCGCCCACGTTCATCGTGCCCTCCAGGTCCATGTGTGAGATGACGTTCTCCAGTACGGGCGAGCCAGTGGTGTTGTTGCCTATGAGACCGCTCTGTGCGGCGTTTCTCACGGTGCCTCTGGCAATGAGGTTCTTGATGGTGGCGTTGCTCACATTGGCAAAGATGCCACCGTCACCGTTGCCGGCATCCACGGTGATGTCCAGTGTGTGTCCCTGTCCGTCGAAGGTGCCGCTGTAGGGGATGCCGATGCCTATCATCTGGCTCTCAGTCTCCCTGGAGCCCATGCTGGCAGTCACGTCCTTGGTGAGTATGGCCGAGATGCTGTCCTGCCCGTCATTCACAGCCTTGGCAAAGGCAGCCAGGGTGCGCTCGTCGTTGATTTCGAACATGCCGTTCTCGTTCATCTTCAGGTGTCCGCAGTAGTCACACACCCCATTGTCATAGTTATGCTCGTCCGTGACGGTGCTTCCCTTCTCGTTGGCATACACCAGGTCAGCATAGTCCGAGCCGTCGCAGTGCTTGCGCCCGTTGGCATACACCTGTCTGTGCGTGCTGTCGGGCACGGGCATTTCGTCTGTTCCGATGGTCTGGTACAGTGCTATGTGGCTCTGGTCACCGTTGAGCATGTAGCACAGCGCGCCGCTTGCCACGCTCGCCCGGTCAATCTCGGTGGCCTTGACAGCCATGTCGGCCCCGTTGCCCGCCAGGATGGTGGGTGTGCAGGGGACGTAATAGCAGTTGTTCATGGTCACCTTGCAGTCACCATGCCTGATGCGCAGGAACACGGCCGAGTTGCCTGAGCTGACCATCACATCACCGATCATGGCACAGTTCTCCATGTTGATGGTCTTTCCAGCGGCCCATCCCACAAATCCTCCGGCATCCTTGGTGGCTCCCACCGTGGCTGCCGAGATACAGTTGCGGAAGGTCACGCTGTTGTTGGCCATACCCACCATGCCCGAGCAGTTGCCGTCGTTCAGGGTTGTCTGTGTGACTTTCACCTTTGAGATGACATTCTCCACCAGCAAGTCCTGGTTGACGTAGGAGGCAATGGGAGCCGTGTTGCTCTCGCCTGTCAGCTCACCATCCAGTATCACGTTGCGTATGGTTGCCCCCAGTATGGTACCAAAGAGGGAGTACTTGCCCGTCTCTCCGCCCATGTGCATGCTGATGGTGTGTCCCTGTCCGTCCAGTGTGCCTCCGTATCCGTCGGCCAGAGGCTCGTCCTGCTCTACGTCGCAGAACAGCCGTACATTCAGACTGGGTGCCCCCGCATTGTGCTTGGCCACAAAGGCATCCCATGCCTTCTGGCTCTTGATGAGCAGATAGCCGTCAGCCTCCTCGATACTGTTGCAGTAGGAGCATACGCCTCCCTCGTAGTCGTGGCTGTCCTGTGTGGTCTCGCCACCCTCGTTGTTATAGGTCACGCCCTCATAGTCCGTGCCGTCGCAGTGCTTTCTGCCCGAGCAGAATACCCGCTTGTGCGTCTTGTCCAGCGTGGGAGCCGCGTCGCTGCCCAGTGTCTGGTAGAACCCTATGGCGCTCTGGTCGCCGTTCAGGCTATAGCACAGTGCGCCCGAGGAGACTGCTGTCTCGCTGGCCATGGCAAACCCGCTCATGCCCTGCACGCTCACTTCAGTGCCCGGGGTCAGGTAACAGTGGGCCGCCGTGGTGCCACTGCCCATCTTCTTCCAGTTGCCACATCCCATCACGATACAGTTTTCCTGGGTAATCCAGGTGTGGTCCTGGTTGCTGTTCCACCGCTTGCAGGTGCCGTTCATCAGGCATCCCCTCATTATATAAGTGCTCTTCTCGGTGTCGGGGCTGCCGATAAATCCGCCCACGCGCTCCGACCCGTTCTCCTGGGTGATGCTTCCCGACATCTCGCAGAAGTTCATCTCGCAGTCGGCCACCAGCGTGGAGGAGTTGGTGCTCACAAATGCGCCGGCTCTCCAGCCAGCCAGGATCTCGATGCCTCCGGTAAAGGCACATCGGTCCAACTTGAATGCGCTCTCGCCCGACATCGTGCTGATGAAGCCCGAGATGTCCACCGAGGCGTTGGCCGTGCTCTTGATGTGGCCGCTGTAGGTACAGTCACTCATGCTCAGCATGGCCTTGTTGCTCACCACAAATCCGCTCAGGGGATAGCCTATCGAGGTGATGTCGGCCTTCACCTGCACGTTCTCGATGCTCGTCGCGCCATCCACACTCTGTGCGATGATGCCCACGCTCTGCAGTGAGTTGATGCTTCCACCCACGTTCAGGTTCTTGATGCAAGCCCCCTCGCCCGTGGAGGAGAATAGGGCGAACTTCGTTGTCTTGGGGACATCACTGAGGGTGATGGTGTGTCCCTGGCCGTCGAAGGTGCCCGTGAAGGCATTGGGAAATCCCTTGTCGATACTGATGTCCGCATCCAGGGTGATACTGCCGCTGGCATACGTGTCGGGGCTGGAGCAGAATGCTGCCCAGTCATCGGCTGACTTGATGGCCAGGTCATCGGCCCATGCCGTGCCCACCAGTGCCATCAGCGCCATTGAAAGAAAGACCTTCCTCATCGTTGATTATTGTTGTTTAGTTAAGTAAGTTTGACTCGTGTGTAATGTCAGTTTAGCGGGGCAAAATGCCCCTTGCTTCCCGCAAATGTACTCTTTTCCTGTTACATGGGTGTTTCAAGGTACAGAAAATCTGCTTCTGCCTGGCCTTTTCCCGCTTTTCTGGCTCTCGTGGATGGCAGTTTGTCGGAAAACGGCTAACTTTGTGAGACATCTGTAACAAACCATCGTATGAATTGCAACAATCTTAGGCGAATGCTTGCTGCCTGTCTCCTGCTGGCAGTGGGTGTCGTGGGCGCGCTGGCCCAGACGTGGCTCACGGCGGGCCCTTACCTGCAGGAACTCACCGATGACGGGGTGACTGTCGTCTTCGAGCACGCCGTTCCCTCCCTCTCCTGGATAGAGGTCAGGGAGAAGGGGAGCACTGACTCAAGAAACTATTACCAGACCATCGACGGCCAGATACAGGTGCGCCGGCAGGTCCTGGGCGAGAACTCCGTGGCCCCAGTGCAGAACTTCGCCATCCGTGCCGAGGGTCTCAAGCCCAATACATCTTATGAATACCGCGTGCGTGGGCGCAAGATAACCAGCATGAATGCCAATGGCACCACCATGAGTGTGGTCTCGGCCGACAACTTTACCTCAGCCTGGACAGAGTTCCGCACGCTCGACCCCTACCAGAGCGAGCATCACCTCTTCATCACCAGCGACATGCACAACCGTCCCGACACGCTGGCAGCCCTGCTCAAGCACCTTGACTATACCACCATAGACCACTTCCTCTATAATGGCGACATGACCGACTATGTGCAGACGGGCACTGCGGGCGAGGACCCATACCGTGGCTACATCAACACCAGCGTCGATCTCTTTGCCAAGCACAAGGCTTTCGAGATGGTGCGGGGCAACCACGACACGCGCGGTGACATCTCCCGCCACTTCAAGGACTACTTCCCCCGCAAGAGTGGACTCATCTACAGTGCCACCCGCTGGGGCAATCTCGAGGTCATCATGCTTGACAGCGGTGAGGACAAGGTGGACTCGCATGCCGAGTACTACGGCATGGCCGCCTTCTACAAGTACCGTGAGGAGATGGCCGAATGGCTCAAGGGCGTGATAAAGAGCGAGGACTTCCTCACCGCCAAGTACCGCATCGTCGTGTGCCATTTTCCCATCCTGGTGGGAAACAAGCGCAATGACGAGTTTGACGGACAGCCCCAGTTGAGCAGCCTCATACTGCCCCTGCTCAAGCAGTGTGACATCGACCTGTATGTGTCAGGCCATTACCATCCCGCCACCTACCAGCATATCGGTGAGAACTACAACGGCCAGGGTAACAAGTTTGAGGAGTATATCATAGGTGGCCACACGGGCATGAGGATTGACATAGCAGATGGTAACATCCGCCTGAGAATAGCCGACCACCAGGGCAACATGCTCCTGGACAAGGTGGTCAAGGACTCAAAGGCGGCCCAGAAGACCGTGTTCCTGACTACGGAGGAGTGAATTATGAGACGAAGATATTTCCTTTGCGCACTGGCGCTCATGGCATCGTCACTCGGTGCCCAGAAACCTGTGGAGGTTGAGGAGGGGTACTACACCCTCACGCCCCATGCCCTGCTGGCCCAGGGATATGTATATACTTATGACACCGATGTGCTGCGTGCTCCCTACGGCAATGCCGCCGACTTCCAGCACCCCTGCGGCAGGAATGGCGAGGTGGCCTACCTCTACTGCGTGCCCTCCACCAGTGCAAGCCTCACCAGCAGTGCCTATTACTTCAAGCCACTGCCCACGGGAGGCTACTCGGTGCAGAGTCTCTCGGGCGAGGCGTATTCCTACCTCAGCATGGCATCCTATGACCGCCACCTGCTCATCCACACTCCCATGCCGGGCCACCCCTTCTTTGCCAAGGAGAAAGACCGCACAGGCCAGGCACAGTGGCGGGCCGGTGAACGTGTCGTACAGTCATACAAGGAGGCTGCCCTGTGTGACTCACTGGCATCCGTGGCGCATGGAATGGGCTCCCTCACCGTACTCACCCGCATCGAGGACTCCCGCATCACCCCAGCCATGAGTGTGCTGCGTGCCCTCAGTGACGCGCGTGGTGCGATGGCTGTCTATAGGGTGGGCGACAACCCTGGCGAGGTATCCCCGCTGGTGGCCGATGCCCTGCTGAGGCTGGTGGATGAGGCTCAGGCACTGGCCAGGGACAGGAATGCCACACAGGCCGATGCCGATGCCTTGGTGGCCAGGCTGCGTGAGGCCACCGCCCAGTACCTGCAGTCGGCCCCGTCGGTGCAGGCTCCCCTGTCCGATGGCTACTATTTCGTGGTCAATGCCTACCGCGCCTTCCTGGCCAGGCAGAACAAGGAGAAAGTCCTCGCGGCCACTCCCGAAGGTGACCACCGCACTCTTGCCTGGCGCGACCTCAGTGCCAATGACGGGGCCACGGCCTTCCGTCTGACCCCATCCGGCCACTCCCTTTACGGCCTGGTGAGTTATGACCAGTCCCTGGCCATGCCCGACATGACAGTGCGCTATGACTCCCTGGGCACCTGGACACTGGCCAAAGCCTCGGCTCCCGACGCCCTGATGACAGCAGACGGCCACTCGACAGGCACCAATGGACTCTATGGCAAGAATGATTCCGGCACCATCTCCTTCTCCCCCCAGGGACACCTCTACTCTGGCTATACCGCCTCATGGTATCTCAGGAGAGCCTACCACCAGGTGGCAGTCCCCTCCTCGGGCTGGGCCGTGCTGGCCACCTCCTTCCCTGTCGAGGTGCCCGAGGGCGTGGAGGTCTATACCGTGGTGACCAGGGATGACAGCCTCTACCTGCGCCCTCATGCCCAGGCTGTGATACCCGCCCGCACTGCCGTGGTGCTGCGTGCCCCTCGCGGCACCTACACCTTCCCCAGTACGGTGAGTGACGTGCCAGCCATCCAGGACAATGTGCTTGTGCCCGTGTGCGAGGCCACGAAGGGCATTCCCTCGGGCAGCATGCGCGTCCTGAAGGTGAAGAATGGCACCGCGGGCTTCTCCCGCACGTCCTCCACATCGGCCAGCGCAGGCTCGGCCTACATCACCTGTGCCGATGGCGAGGACGACTTCCTGCCCCTGCTTGACCTGGGGGATGCGGTGGCTGGCGTGCGTGCCGACCAGGGCGGAGCCGTTCGTGCCTATGACCTGCAGGGCCGCAAGGCAAGGGCTGACAGACAGAGGGCAGGAGAAATTTACATCATAGACAATAAGAAGATACTGAGACGATGAACAGGACACTATCCATAGCCACCGTGGTGGCACTCATACTCTGCCTGCAGGCGGGCACAGTCCAGGCACAGGAGTGGCTCAAGGCAGGCCCTTACCTGCAGGAACTCTCCTCTGACGGGGTGACCGTGGTGCTGGAGAACAGCATCAAGGCCTTCTCCTGGGTGGAGGTGAAGCCCAAGGCCAGTACTGGCGCTGGCGTGAAGTACTATGAGGACAGGGACGGGCAGCATCAGATATACAGCGAGGTGCAGGCCCCCAAGCCTGCCGTGCCCCTGCAGAACTTTGTCATCCGGCTGGACGGACTGAAGCCCGACACCGAGTACGACTACCGCGTGTGCACCCAGGTGGTCAACTGGATGAAGCCCTACAGCGCGTCGGTGGGAGAGGTGTATGAGGGCGAGTGGCACACCTTCCGCACCCTCGACCCCCAGGCCACCGAGCACCACCTGGTGGTGGTGAGTGACCTGCACCGCAGGCCCGAGGTGCTGGAGCAGATGCTCAACGCGCTGGACTACCAGAGTGCCGACTACATCATCTATGCGGGCGACATGATGGACAACATGCAGATTATGCCCAACACCGCCCTTGCTCCCGAGGAGCCTTACACCTCCTTTGTCAACAAGAGCGTGGAACTGTTTGCCAGCAGCCGTGACTTCTGCATGCTGCGTGGCGAGCATGAGACCCGTGGCGACATCTCCCGATTCTTCCGCAACTATTTTCCCCACCAGTCGGGCCGCCTTTACAATGCCTATCGCTGGGGTGACCTGATGGTAGTCATGCTCGATGGCGGCGAGTCCCAGGCCGACGGGGACCCCATGGCGCGCATCACCAATCTGGGGCAGTTTGACCAGTACAGGGAGCAGGAGGCCCGCTGGCTGGCATCCGTGATACAGACTCCGGAATACCAGAGTGCCAGGTACCGCATCGTCTTCAGCCACTTCCCGGTGACCGGCGAGACCCTGGACGAGGCCAATGCCGGGGCCGCGCACTTTGCCCGGCTCATGCTCCCTGTGCTCAACCAGGGCAAGGTGGATCTGCTGGTTGCGGGACATCGCCACCCCGAGGGGTACACGATGATAGAAAAGGGCAGTCAGGGCAACGAGTTCCCCGTGCTCGTTCAGGGCTATAACTTCGGTGCGCGCATCGACATCGTGAATGGGGAGATTACGGTGAAGGCTGCTGGGGGAAAGGAGTAGGGTGAAGCCCCCTCCCGGCCTCCCCCAGGGGGGAGGGGCGTTATCCTTCCTTTTCATGGGGAGGAGCGTCGGGAAAGGCATGCCGCTGCATAGGTCATCGCATGCCCCTGCGTGACCAGTTGCATGCCCCTGCGTTGGGCATCGCATGCCGCTGCCTTGAACAGGGCACCACACAGCCGTATTTCCCGCATGAAGTTGGCCGGGGAAAGGATGAGGCTCAAAGGCCAAAAACAGAGATGGCGCAGGCAGAAAGCCCACGCCATCCCATAATTTTGGAAACGCCCCAGACGAGCCACCCCGCCCAGTCTCGCCAGCCCCCTTCTTAATTCAAAATTCTTAATTCAAAATTATCCAGGCATAAGGTCCACACCATCCACAGGCCCAGGGAACCGCCCCAGACGAGCCACCCCGCCCAGTCGCGCCAGCCCCTTTCTTAATTCATAATTCAAAATTCAAAATTATCCAGGCATAAGCCCTTACTCCCCCGACACCCGTTCCAGGATGAGTTCGGGCTCAAAGCCATGCGAGTAGGCATGGCGCAGGAGTTTCTGCCTCAGTATGTAGGAGTCCGCCTCATGCAGAGTCCTGGCCTTGCGTGCGATGACCTCGTCCAGCACCTCCCCATACTCCCTCTCGTCCAGCGCATCCAGCCCTTGCTCGATGTCCTGCTGGTGCAGCCCCTGCTGTCGCAGGGCCTGGCGCATCTTGATGCGTCCCCAGTGGTTGTAGCGCAACTTGTCGGCACAGAATGCACGGCAGTAGCGGCTGTCATCGATGTACCTCTCTTCACGCAGATACCCTATGATGCGCTCGCCCTGCTCGGGCGTGAGACCCCATGCCGCCAGTTTGCCACGTATCTGCTCCGTGCATCTCTCTGAGCCACTGCACAGTGCGGCAGCCTTTGCCAGAGCCTGTTCCTCGGTCAGTTCCTTCATGGTCGTGTGGCTTTGACGAAACGGTAATTGTCATAGGAGTCCTTGAGAGCCTGTACGCCCGTGAACCCCTGCGCAGTGAGCAGGCTGCACGTCTCCTTGGGAAACTCCCTGTTAATCTCAAACCACAGTGTCCCCCTTGCCGTCAGGTGTTGCCAGGCAAACTGCCCGATGGCGCGGTAGAAGAGCAAGGGGTCGTCATCGGGGACGAACAGAGCCATGTGCGGTTCGTGCCTCAGCACCGTGTCCTCCATGTCGCGCGCCTCCATCTGGCGCACATAGGGCGGGTTGCTGACGATGACGTCCCATGACTCCTCGTGCCTGCGGGCGTGCAGGATGTCCTCCCGCACCATCTCCACATCCGCTCCCAGGGCATGCGCGTTGTCACTGGCGATGCTCAGAGCCTGTGCCGAGAGGTCCATGGCTGTGACCCTGTGCCCCTCCAGTGCCAGGCTGATGGCGATGCAGCCCGAGCCTGTGCCAATGTCCAGGATGCGTGAGCCAGGGGGAGTGCTGGCGGCCATCAGTCCCACCAGTTCCGCCGTCTCGGGGCGCGGGATCAGCACCCCTGGCTCTACATGGAAGGTGCGCCCGAGGAAACAGCACTCCCCCAGCACATACTGTACCGGTTCGCCCTGGAGCAGGCGCGCCGTAATATTGTCCAGCCGAGCAAGGTCGTGTGGCGATAATTCCTTATCTTTGCCCAGCAAAACCTGTGTGGGCGACAGTCCGAATTCCTGCTCCATGACGAGCATGTATATGGCCCTGGCCTCGCGGATGCCGCAGCGTGCGGCAAGTCTCTGCATATGGTTCATGCGGCAAATGTAAGAAAAAAGCATGATATGACATCTGACAAGCAGGATATAATGTACATGCGCCGGTGCATACAGTTGGCCCGCTGTGGCGCAGAGGGCGCGGCTCCCAACCCTATGGTGGGGGCTGTGGTCGTGTGCCAGGGGCGCATCATAGGCGAGGGATACCACCGCAAGTGCGGCGGCCCCCACGCCGAGGTCAACGCCATAGCCAGCGTGAGGGACACCTCCATGCTGGAGCGCAGCACCCTCTATGTCAGTCTGGAGCCCTGTGCCCATTATGGCAAGACCCCTCCATGTGCCGACCTCATCATCGCCAAGCGCATTCCCCGCGTGGTGATAGGTTGCCAGGATCCCTTTGCCAAGGTCAATGGACTGGGGATAAGAAAGTTGGTGGATGCAGGGGTGGAGGTGCGCGTGGGCGTGCTCCAGGAGGAGTGCGAGCGGCTCAACCACCGCTTCATGACCTTCCATCGCAAGCATCGCCCCTGGGTGACCCTGAAGTGGGCCCAGAGCGCCGACGGCTACATCGACAGGCTGCGCACGCCCGAGGAGATGCCCGCCCGACTCTCCTCGCCCTACACGCAGGTGCTGGTGCACAGGCTGAGGGCGCAGAACATGGCCATCCTGGTGGGCACGGACACGGTGGTATGTGACAACCCCACCCTCACCAACCGCCTGTGGCCTGGCGGGAGCCCCCTGCGCCTCACCATCGACCGCACAGGGCGCATCCCCGCTGACGCTCACCTGCTGGACGGAAGCGTGCCAACGCATGTGTATCACCAGGAGAGCCTCACAGACATACTGGATGACCTGTACCAGCGGGGCGTGCAGTCACTCCTGGTAGAGGGCGGTGCCAGACTCCTGCAGAGTTTCCTGGACGAGGGACTCTGGGACGAGGCCCGGGTAGAGGAGGCCTCCTGCCGCCTGCGTGGTGGCGTGAGAGCCCCCTTGCTGGGCGGGGCGACCCTCGTGGGACGGCAGCAGGTGGATGGCCACTGGATTTCATCCTACGGGCGGACGAATGGGGAAATGTGCTGAAATAGGGGACTATTGTCAATCGCTTTTCCTAATTTTACTTAATTAGGGAGGCTAAAGTGCCCCTAACTCAAATATTAGGCGTATTTTTGTAAACTCAATAAAACAATGTGTAAATGCGTGCCGCGTGCGCGCACTGATATTGCGTGATGAAAAAGAAGACCATACTGCTGCTGGCTTTGCTATGCGGGTTGCTCACATCGTGCTTCAAGGATGATGTGGTGACCTATGACGATTATTGCTATATATCTAACGTGAGCCTGGGCACGCTCAAGCGTTGGCTCTGGACTACGGACACCCTGGGCAACCCTGTCAAGTACCAGACTTCCTATACGGGCAGCATGTTCCAGATGACCATAGACCAGCGTGCGCTCACCATTGAAAACCGCGACTCCCTGCTCTATGGCACCGACCTGAGCGCGCTGCTGCTGACCATCAGTTATGACGGAGTCTCGCTGCTCTACCGCCCCTATGCCGACTCCACCGCCGAGTGGACGGCCTATAACAGCAAGGACAGCATCGACCTGCGTGACTCCCTGCAACTCCTGCTTGTGGCCAATGACGGTGCCAGTAACCGCATCTATAAGTTGAAGGCCAACGTGCACCAGCAGGAGGGTGACTCCCTCTACTGGAACCGCCTGGACAGCGCTGTCGTGCAGTTGGACGGCCTGGCCGAGACACACGCTGTGGCCCAGGGCTCCATGCTCAGGGTCTATGGCCGTGCGGGCCAGGGGGTGTGCGTTGCCTCGCGCGCCATGGACGGCAAGGCCGGACAGTGGACACGCCAGGACACTGACCTCCCGCTGACTGCCGAGCCAGGCACACTCTGCCAACTGGGCGGGAAACTCTATATGGGAACCAGCGAGGGTGAACTCTATGCCACGGATGATGCCGTGCACTGGACGCGTGTCTCATCGATGGGGCAGGGCGCAAGGCTGGCTGGCGCAGGCAAGTCATACCTCTATGCGATGGCCGGACACTCGCTGTTCCGGTCGGCTGACGGACAGGTGTGGGACCAGGAGTCCATTGATGATGACCGTGCCTACCTGCCCGACACCTGTCTTAGCCTGCTTGCCTTAGACGGGGACGACGGTGACAGTCGCATCGTGATGGTGGGCTACCGCTCCACGGAGAGGGACACGACCGCCATGGTGTGGAACAAGACCTGGAACAGCAGAGGCCAGGAGGACGAGGCAGAGTGGATCTATTTCACGCAGACACGTGAGAACAAGTGGCTGTGCCCGCGCCTGCAGAGCCTCAATGTGATGCCCTATGACGGACGCTGCCTGGCCTTTGGCGGGGCGGCTGACTATGCGGGCGGAAAGTACGAGGCCATGGACGGCATGTACTTCAGCCGCGACTATGGCATCACCTGGAAGCCCGACTACGAGCTCCATCTGCCAGTGGCACTGCGGGGAGTCGAAGGCCCTGTGGCCAGTGCGGTGGACAGTGACAAGTATATCTGGATAATAGCCAATCAGGAGGTATGGCGCGGTCGGATCAACAGACTCGGCTTCTTGCGGCAGTGACGCTGCTCGCACTGGCCTCCGGCACTGGCCTGCGGGCGCAGGACAACGACGAGCTGGAGTACAGGATGGAGCTGGGAGCCGGTGTGGGGACGTGCTTCTATCTGGGAGACGCCAACAAGACTCCCTTTGCCGACCTCAGCGCCATGGGAGGCGTGGTTGTGCGCCGCATCTTCAATCCCCGCATGTGCGTCAAGGCCAACCTGGCCATGGGACATGTCAGGGGAAACTCCAATGGCTACTTCCTCCCCACTGACCCTGGCAGCGAGACCCCCGAGGGGGGCGTGCCCTGCGAGGTGTCCTTCTCACGCAACGTGCTCGACGTGGGCGCGCAGTTTGAGATGAACTTCTGGGGCTATGGCATGAGCGGGGGGTATAAGGACAACAGCCGCATAACACCCTATGCGCTGGCAGGGGCTGGCATCACCATAGGCATGGGCGGGGGAGGCAGCACCTGTGGCGCGCTCAACCTGCCCGTGGGCGTGGGCGTGAAGTATAAGGTGAGGCCCAGGCTGAACATCGGCCTGGAGTGGACCATGAGGTTCAGCACCAGTGACAACCTGGACGATACAGGAGGGAACACGACACTGGCGCATCCCTATGGCATCAAGAGCGTGGGACTCAAGAACAAGGACTGTTACAGTTTCACGATGGTGTATGTGACCTATGACCTCTCGCCCAAGTACAGAAAGTGTAACAACGAATAGGAAGATACGTATGGAAGAGCATATACAACTGGACATGAACCGCATCCCAAAGTCCATCGCCGTCATCATGGACGGCAATGGCCGGTGGGCCAAGGAGAAGGGACTGCCACGCTCGGCTGGGCACGTCGAGGGGGTGGAGACGGTGAACCGTATTACCACAGAGTGTGCGAGACTGGGGGTCAAGTTCTTGACTCTCTACACCTTCTCTGTCGAGAACTGGAACAGACCCGAGAGCGAGGTGGCTTCGCTGATGAACCTCGTGGCCACTAAACTGGAAGACGAGATATTCATGAAGAATAATATCCGGTTCCGCATGATTGGGGACATGGACAGGCTGCCGCAGAACGTGAGGCAGAGACTGAATGAGTGCATGGAGCGCACGGCAAAGAATGACCGGATGACCGTGGTGACCGCGCTCAACTACAGCAGCCGCTGGGAACTGGCCAAGGCCATGAGGGAGGCGGCCTCGGAGGCTGCTGCGGGAACGCTTGCACCATCGGACATCAATGAGGAGTGGGTCTCTGCCCATCTGCAGACCAACTTCATGCCTGACCCCGACCTGCTCATACGCACGGGCGGGGAAGTGCGCGTCAGCAACTATCTGCTCTGGCAGTGTGCCTACAGCGAACTCTACTTCTGTGACACTTACTGGCCAGACTTCAGCAATGCAGACTTGCACAAGGCCATCGCTGACTACCAGCACAGGCAGCGACGCTTCGGAAAGACGGGCGAGCAGGTAAAGCAAGAAGGAATTTGAACTCTCAACATAAGGACTCAGTGAAAAGGATACACCTTATTATATATATATGGTTGACCCTGTCGGCACTTGCTGGCGCGCAGGTCAAACGTGTCATCAATCCCACCATCGACTACAGCAGGTCACCGCAACGCTATTACATAGGTGGAATCACCGTGAGTGGAGTGGACAACTATGACCAGTATCTGCTGGTGGGACTCAGCGGGCTGTCGGTGGGACAGGCCATTGACATTCCTGGTGAGGAGATTACCATGGCTGTCAAGAGGTACTGGAAGAACGGACTCTTCAGCAATGTGGCCATCAGTGTCGATAGCCTGGTGGCTGACTCCGCCTATCTGCACATCGAGTTGACCAAGCGTCCGCGCATCTCGCAAATCAACTATATCGGCATCAAGAAGAGCGAGCGGGAGGACCTGGAGCAGAGAATAGGACTGGTGAAGGACAATCAGGTGACCCCGAACATGATAGACCGCGCAAAGATACTGGGAGCGCGCTACTATGAGGACAAGGGATACAAAAATGCCGTGATAAACATCACACAGCGCGAGGATGCGGGTGCCCCCGACAAGGTAATCCTGGACATTGATGTGGAGAAGAAGGACAAGGTGAAGATCAATCACATCTACATCACAGGCAACAACAATCTGCCTGAGAAGAAAATCAAGGGCGGACTGATAAGGAAGGGCGTGCTGAAGAAGATACACGAGAAGAACAACATAGGCAGTTGGTTCCGCAGCAAGAAGTTCATAGACAGCAAGTACAAGGAGGCCAAGGAGAACCTGGTGGCCAAGTATGCCGAACTGGGCTATCGCGATGCGGTCATCCTGGCCGACAGTGTGGTTCCGTATGGCGAGAATGACGTGAACATCTACCTTGACGTAGAGGAGGGGCAGAAGTATTATGTGCGCAACATTGAGTGGGTGGGCAACACCCTCTATCCCACTGATGTGCTGAGTGCCATACTGGGCATGAAGAAGGGCGACGTCTATAACCAGAAGAAGTTGAACGACCGCATCTCTACGGATGAGGATGCCGTGGGCAACCTCTATTACAACAATGGCTATGTTTTCTATCATCTGGACCCCGTGGAGGTGAACATCGTGGGTGACTCGGTCGATTTGGAGATGCGTATCTTTGAGGGTACGCAGGCACACATCAGCCGCGTGAAGATTTCGGGCAACGACCGTGTATATGAGAACGTGGTGCGCCGTGAGTTGCGTAACAAGCCTGGTGACCTCTTCTCAAAGGCAGCCCTGGAGCGTTCCTATCGTGAGATAGCCTCGCTGGGCCACTTCGACGCTGAGCATATCGACTATGATATCAAGCAGGACCAGGCCAATGGCACCGTGGACCTCTCATGGGGACTCACTCCCAAGAGCAACGACCAGGTGGAGTTCTCACTGGGTTATGGACAGACGGGTGTGATAGGAAAAATCGGCTTGAAGTTCAGTAACTTCTGCATGGCCAACCTCTTTAACAAGAATGGCATACGCCGTGGAATACTCCCCCAGGGAAATGGAGAGACGTTCAGCATCAGCGGACAGACCAACGGACGCTATTACCAGGCCTACAGCGTGAGTTATATGAACCCCTGGTTTGGTGGCAAGCGACCCAATACGTTGAGCGTGAGTGCCTTCTTCAGCAAGCAGACCGACGTGAGCGACAACTACTACAACTCTGCCGCCTACAACAGTTATTACAACAGTTACCTCTATGGCTATGGCAACAATGGCTATAACTACTATGAGAACTATTACGACCCAGACAAGTTCGTGAAAATCTTTGGCCTGAGTGTGGGATGGGGAAAGCGTCTGCGCTGGCCCGATGACTATTTCACCCTGAGTGCCGACCTGGGCTACACCAGGTATATGCTCAAGGACTGGAGATACTTCCTGATAGCCAACGGTAACTGCAACAACATCAGCCTCAACCTCAATCTGAGCCGCAACAGTACCGACAATCAGATTTACCCCCGCAAGGGCTCTGACTTCGCCTTCACCGTGTCGCTCACTCCACCATTCAGCCTGTTCGACAACAAGGACTATGAGCACTTGGCCACTAATCCCAATGCAGGCAACTACCGCGAGCAACTGCAGGATAAGTACAGGTGGATTGAGTACCACAAGTGGAAGTTCAAGAGCCGTACCTATACCGCTCTTTCAGGCGGAAACAAGTGTTTCGTGCTGATGACCCGCGTGGAGTTCGGCGTGCTGGGTTCCTACAACAAACACAAGAAGTCACCCTTTGAGACCTTCTATGTGGGTGGTGACGGCACCAGTGGATACACCAGCACCTATGCCACGGAGACTATCGGAATGCGCGGATATGACAACGGCTCGCTCACGCCCAATGGCTACAGCGGCTATGCCTATGACCGCTTCACCGTGGAACTGCGTTATCCCCTCATGCTGGGAGCCAGCACCAACATCTATGCCCTGGCCTTTGCCGAGGGTGGAAACGCCTGGAACAATGTCAAGAAGTTCAACCCCTTTGACATGAAACGCTCTCTGGGAGCAGGTGTCAGAATCTTCCTTCCCATGGTGGGCCTGCTCGGTATTGACTGGGCATACGGATTTGATGATGTGTTTGGCCGTAAGACCTACAGCGGAAGCCACTTCCACTTCATCCTGGGACAGGAGTTCTGATGACACGTCATGGGATAGAGAGACAAATATTGGGATATACACATAAAATGCAGAACAATATGAAAAGAGTATGGATGGCACTGGTGGCGGTGATAGTCGCAGCCACGGTGAATGCACAGAAGTTCGCTCTGGTCGATATGGACTATATTCTTAAGAATATTCCTGCCTACGAGCGTGCCAATGAGCAACTCAACCAGGTAAGCAAGAAGTGGCAGGCCGAGGTGGATGCCCTGACCTCCGAGGCTCAGACACTCTACAAGAACTACCAGTCCGAGGCCGTGTTCCTGAGCGAGGAGCAGAAGACCAAGCGTGAGGAGGCTGTCGTGGCCAAGGAGAAGGAGGCTGCCGAACTGAAGAGAAAGTACTTCGGTCCCGAGGGTGAACTCTACAAGAAGCGCGAGAGTCTGATGACTCCCATACAGGACGAGATATACAATGCTGTCAAGGACATCTCGGAGCAGAAGGGATACAGCCTGATACTCGACCGGGCCAGTGACGCAGGCATCATCTTTGCCAGTCCCAAGGTGGACATCAGCAACGAGGTGCTCACCAAATTGGGATATAACTGATTATATATAAACTTAAACAAATAGCATAACAACAATGAAGAAGTTTCTTGTGGCCATCCTTATGATGGCACCCCTGGCTCTGAACGCACAGAAGTTCGCACATTTCAACAGTGCCGACATTATTCCCAACATGAAGGAATATACGACTGCGCAGACAGAGATTCAGAACATGACAAAGCAGTTTGAGGATGACCTGAAGCTTATGCAGGATGAGTTGCAGAAGAAGACAGAGGAATACCAGAAGGAGCAGGCCAACCTGCTGGACAATGTGCGCCAGCGTCGTGAGCAGGAACTCAATGACCTCTACCAGCGCATGCAGCAGTCCTACCAGGACAACCAGCAGGCACTCCAGAAGGCTCAGCAGGACAAGATGGGAGCCATCCAGCAGCAGGTGCTTGATGCCGTGAAGAAGATAGGCGAGGCTGGTGGCTATGTGTATGTCATCGACACCAATGCTGGAGCCATTCCCTTTGTCAACACCACAATCAGCACCGACATCACGGCTGAGGTGAAGAAGGCTGTGGGTGTGCAGTAATAGAGAACATACCTGTAAATAAGAGGAGAATGCTTATGAAACGACTATTCACCGTGCTCTTGCTCGTGCTGCCTGTGGCATTGCATGCCCAGATGCAGTTCGGCTATATGAGCTACAAGACTGTCATGGCAGAGATGCCGGAGTATGCCCAGGCCAAGCAGAGCATGGCCGAGCTGAAGGCCAAGTATGATGCTGAGGCGACACGCGGGGAAGAGGAGTTTCAGAAGAAATTCGTGGATTTCCTGCAGGGGCAGAAGGACTTTCCCCAGACCATCATGCAGAAGAGGCAGGCCGAACTGCAGTCGCTGATGGAGAACGGGATATCCTTCAGAATGCAGTCGCAGAAGACCCTCGAACAGGCCGAGAAGGACCTGATGGCCGAGGTGAAGAAGAGGCTGAACAACATCATCCTGGAGGTGGGTGTCGAGTATGGCTATGCCTTCGTGCTCAACACGGATGACGATGCTTGCCCGTTCATCAACCCGGTGATAGGGGTGGACGTGACTGACCTGGTGCGCTGGAAACTGGGACTTATAGCAGAGCCGCCAGTGGGTGCGGGTGCTGCGGCACAGCCACAGGAAGGACAGCAGACTCCAGAAGGCACGCCGGCAGGACAGCCAGCACAGCAGCCTGCGGAGCAGCAGGTGCAACAGCCCGTCCAGCCTGTGCAGCAACCCGTGCAGGAACAAGTCCAACATTAACTCACCGACATGCCCTCCCTCACACAATTCCCGAAAGAGAAAGGTCCGGTCGGGGTCTTTGACTCTGGCTATGGAGGACTCACCATACTGCGGCAGATAAGAAATTTGATGCCGCAGTATGATTATGTATATCTGGGTGATAATGCGCGCGCTCCCTACGGAACCCGGTCGTTTGAACTGGTATATGAGTTTACCCTGCAGGCTGTGAGGCATCTTTTTGCCCAAGGTTGTCCGCTGGTCATCTTGGGCTGCAACACCGCTTCGGCCAAGGCTCTGCGCACCATACAGCAGAGGGACTTGCCTCAGATGGATGCCACACGGCGTGTGTTGGGAGTCATCAGACCCACGGCCGAGAGTGTGGGGATGCTCACCAAGACTCGGCATGTGGGGGTCGTGGCCACGCCCGGGACTATTAAGAGCCACACTTATGAGTTGGAGATAGCCAAACTATACCCCGATGTGGTGGTCACGGGTGAGGCATGCCCGATGTGGGTCCCCCTGGTGGAGAACTATGAGTATGACAGTCCCGGAGCGGACTATTTTGTCCAAAAGAGTTTGGACAGCCTCATGGCCAAGGACCCGCAGATAGACTGTATCATCTTGGGGTGTACCCATTACCCCCTGCTCTTGGACAAGATTAGAAAATATGTGCCCGATGGCGTGTGTGTGATGCCTCAGGGGGACTATGTGGCCACCAGTCTGAGGTGCTATCTTGAGCGTCATCCCGAGATGGAGCAGAGGCTGTCACAGGGTGGAAGCGTGCTCTATCAGACCACGGAGCAGGCGGATGTCTTCCAGACGACGGCAAGTGTCTTTATGGGACAGAAGGTGGATGCCACACGCATCTTGTTGCAATAAACTCTTTAACCAGTCATGCAGAACATGAGTCATAGGTGTCTGTGGAGCACATTGCTCCTATTCCTGCTGCTCGCCTCCTGCGACAGCAAGGATAAACCTGTCGTAAAGCCGCAGTCGAAGGGGATGCCCAGCGAGCTGTTGCTGGTGACTGACGAGGCTGTGGGCAAGAGCGATGTCATGGACTCGCTCAACGCCATGACGCAGGAGAGCGTGCCCGAGATTATGCAGCCAGAGCCCATGTTCCGCGTGGTGCATGTGACAGAGAAGAACTACACCCAGAGGTATCTCACCATGCACACCAAACTCTTTGTCAACCTGGATGCCCATTCCACCAAGCCCATGATGGGCATCTCGCATGACGTGAGTGCCACACCGCAGACCGAGGTGACCGTCTGTGCTCCCAACCTGGATGAGTTGCGCCTTTTCATAAGCAGGCACAGGCAGGACATTACCGATGCCCTGCTGGACGGACAACTGCAGGTGCGCATCGCCGACCTGCGCAGGCACCACAACACATACATCTATAATGAGGTGCGCCAGCACCTGGGATTGGACATTTGGGTGCCCGAGAATGTATGTGCGGTAAAGAAAGGGAGGAACTTCTTGTGGGCTGGCTCCAACCTTCAGGAGCGTGATCTGAACGTAGTCCTGTATAAGTTTCCCTGGGATGAGCGTCAGTTGGACAAGACCGATTACCTGGTTGGCGTGCGTGACTCGGTGATGAAACAGAATATTCCAGGCGAGAAGGCCGGGCAGTGGATGCAGACCTCCCGGGTGGATGGAAATCCCCTGGTGGTGTGCAGGCGACGGCGTTTCGGTCGCCGCGACTTTGTGGAGATGCGGGGTATGTGGGATGTGAGGAATGCCCCGATAGGCGGCCCTTTCGTCTCAACGTTTTCTGTTGATACGGCCAGAGGCATGGTTTTGGCTGCCGAAGGATTTGTTTATTCCCCCTCCACAGAGAAGCGTGACCTGGTGCGCTTGCTCGAAGCGTCATTACTGACAATAAAGAAACAGAAATGAGACATACATATATAAGGATAGGTGCGCTGTGCAGCATGCTTCTCATGGCTGCCACACAGGCTCTCGCACAGGCCAAGTTTGAGCCCGACGCGGAAATTCTGAAGGTTGGTGACGTGGCTTTCCAGTCCCAGAAGAAAATAGTGCTGGGCTTCCGCAACAGGGGAAACAAGCCCATGCACATCCTGCAGGTCAATCCCTCATGCGGATGCCTGGATGTGAAGTACCCTAAGGAGGCTATTCCTGCAGGCGGGCATGCCGAGATAGAGATGAACTTCAAGGCTGACCTGTTGGGCTCTTTCTACAAGGACTTGGAGATTATTACCGATGCCTCGGACAAACCTGTGTATATGGCCATACAGGGAACTGTGGTGACCGAGGTCGTTGATATGGGGCAGGACTATCCCATAGACCTGGGCAACGTGCGCCTGCGTACCAACTATGTGGAGTTTGATGATGTCAATCGGGGAGACACCCCATCGGTGGAGATTGACGTGGCCAACCTGGAACACACAGCCTATCGGCCCATCCTGATGCACTTGCCGCCCTATCTCTCTGCCGAGTCTATTCCCTCGGATATTCCCGGTGGCAGGACAGGAAAGATAAGGCTCACCCTCAACAGCAAGAAACTTCCCCAGCTTGGGCTCAATCAGACCAGCGTCTATCTGGCCAGATATGTGGGTGACAAGGTGAGCGATGCCAACGAGATATATGTCAATGCGGTCCTCCTGCCCGACTTCTCCCACCTGACAGAGGAGCAGAAGGCCAATGCGCCAGAGCTCCAGGTGGAGAGTGACGAGATAGACCTGGGGCAGATAGGACAGAAGGAAAAGGTGTCGCAGTCAATCGTGCTGCAGAACGTGGGCAAGTCACCCTTGCGCTTCAAGCAGGTGCAGGTGTTCAACAAGGCCGTCTCGGTGAGCCTGGGCAACAGAGTCCTGAAGCCGGGCAAGAGTACGAAACTCAAGGTGACGGTGTATGCCAGATATCTGAAAAAGGCAAAGAGTCGTCCGCGTGTCCTGCTGATAACCGACGACCCGAAGCATTCCAAGGAAGTGATAAATATAAAGGTACAGCCCTGATGGGACAATAATCCAAAGGAGGAAAGTTATGGAACATCCAGAGAACAGTCCAGAGTATGCCGGACTTACCGTCAACAAGGGCATAGGCCCTGTGTCTATAGTCAATCCTTATCTGAAGAGGGGGAAGTTCGCACGCCGCAAGTTGACAGCGGCCGACTATGTGGAGGGAATCTTGAAGGGAAACGTCACGATACTGGGCCAGGCTGTCACGCTGGTCGAGAGCACTGTGCCCGAGCATCAGGTGATAGCCCAGGAGGTGATAGAGAAGTGCCTGCCCCATTCGGGAAACAGCGTGCGTGTGGGCATCAGCGGTGTGCCTGGCGCGGGCAAGAGCACCAGCATCGATGAGTTTGGCATCCATGTTCTGAAGGAATATGGGGGCAAACTGGCAGTGCTGGCCATTGATCCCAGCAGCGAGCGCTCCAAAGGCAGTATCCTGGGCGACAAGACCCGTATGGAGAAACTCTCTGTTCATCCCGACTCCTTCATCCGCCCCAGCCCGTCAGCTGGCAGCCTGGGCGGTGTGGCGCGCAAGACCAGGGAGACCATCATCCTGTGCGAGGCCGCGGGATTTGACAAGATATTCGTCGAGACAGTGGGTGTGGGACAGAGCGAGACAGCCTGCCATTCCATGGTCGATTTCTTCCTGCTTATCCAGTTGGCAGGCACTGGTGACGAGCTCCAGGGCATCAAGCGTGGTATCATGGAAATGGCCGACGGCATCGTCATCAACAAGTGTGATGGCAACAATGTGGATAAGTGCCAGTTGGCTGCCACCCAGTTCCGCAATGCCCTGCAACTCTTCCCCATGCCTGAGAGTGGGTGGACACCTCAGGTGCTTACCTACAGTGGCTTCTATGGCTATGGCATCAAGGAGGTGTGGGACATGATCTATCACTACATAGACTTCGTTAAGCATAACGGATACTTCGAGCACCGCAGGGCCGAGCAGGCCAAGTACTGGATGTATGAGAGCATCAACGAGCAGTTGCACAACAGCTTCTACCAGAACGGCACCATTGCCGACATGATTCCCGGCGTGGAGCAGAATGTCCTGAATGGGCGATGCACCTCATTCGTTGGTGCCAAGCAACTGGTCGATGCGTACTTTGCACTCCTCCATTAGCCACTTGGGAGTGCTGGTGGCACCGCAGATGCCGATGCTCTGGCACTCCCTCAGCCATTCAGGGGAAATCTCCTGGGCGGAGTCTATCAGGTAAGATCGCGGGTTGGCCTGCAGGCATTGCTCAAAGAGCGCGCGGCCATTGCTGCTCTTCTTGCCCGACACGAAAAGCACCGCATCATGCCTGGCCGCGAAGTCACGGATGTGAGGCATGCGGTTGGCCACCTGCCTGCAGATGGTGTCATAGGAGATGAATGTGGCATTGCTGGAGATGTGGCTCTTGATATATTCCACTATCTCGCGGAACTCGTCCAGCGGCTTGGTCGTCTGCGAGTACAGGCAGATGTCCCTGGTGAAGTCCAGCCTTTCCACGTCGGCCAGTGTCTCTACCACGATGGCCTTCCCCTCGGTCTGTCCCACCAGGCCCAGCACCTCGGCATGCCCGTTCTTGCCAAAGATGACTATCTGCTTCTTGTGTGCCGTATCAGCGTTGTACTCCTCCTTAATGCGTTTCTGCAGGTGCAGTACCACGGGACATGTGGCATCTATAATCTCGATGTGGTTTCTTCGGGCCGTCTCATAGGTGCTGGGTGGCTCGCCATGTGCGCGCAGCAGCACTTTACTGTCCTTTATCAGTTGCAGTCGCTGGTGGTCAATGGTCTCGAGTCCCATGTGCAGCAGCCGTTCACACTCCTTGCCGTTGTGCACGATGTCCCCCAGGCAGAAGAGGTGCCCCTCCTTGCCCAGTTCCTCCTCGGCCTTGCCTATGGCACGTGTCACGCCGAAACAGAAGCCTGACCCGCCATCAATCTCCACCCTCATTTCTCCTCGGTTCTCTTCTTGAACGCCTCCATGAGCCATTTGTCCTGCTCTGGTATGGTCATGTTCGTGTTGTCCAGCACGATGGCGTCATCAGCCTGCCTCAGCGGGCTCACTTTCCTGGTCGAGTCGATGAAGTCCCTTTGCCTCACGTTCTCCAGGATGTCCTTGTAGTCACACTTCTCGCCCTTGGCTGTCAGTTCGTCATAGCGTCTCTTGGCACGCACTTCGGCACTGGCTGTGACGAATATCTTCAGTTCGGCATTCGGGAACACCACGGTGCCTATGTCACGTCCGTCCATCACCACGCCCTTCTCCTTGCCCATCTCCCGCTGCATCTCCACCAGTGCGGAGCGCACAAAGGGCAGTGCGGCAATTGGGCTGACGTGGCGTGACACCTCCATTGTGCGTATCTCCCTCTCCACACACTCCCCGTTCAGGTAAGTGTCTGGCCGCCCAGTCTCGGCATTCAGGCGGAAGGTGATGCTGATGTTGGGCATCTCCCTCTTCAGCTCGTTGTCCTTCACCTGGTCACCCGCCACGAGGCCATGGCGCATGGCATACAGGGTGACGGCCCTGTACATCGCCCCTGTGTCTATATATACATAACCTATCTTCTGGGCCAGTTCCTTGGCCATGGTGCTTTTCCCACACGACGAGTGTCCGTCTATGGCTATCACGATCTTCTTCATGACATCAATCCTTTAGAAAGTTATATGCGACGTTGAACGAGAGCGTAGGTGCTCCCACATGATATTTTGCATAGCCCAGCCCGGCGCTGAACCTCTTGAGATGAACTCCCGCGCCGAAGGAGAGTCCGGCAGCGTGCGATGAGCCAGCCGCCTTCATCTCGTATGCCCGCCTGAAGTTGTAGGCCGCTGACACATACAGGTACTTGGTGGGCTTGATGTCCACCCCCAGGTTGAAGTGGTTGGTCAGCACACGCCCGCCACTCACCTTGCCTGTGGTGGAGTAGAAGTAGTCCTTGCTCCAGCGCGTCAGGTCAATCAGTGTGACCGATATGCTGATGGGCGCGTGCCCGAGTTCCTTGGTGAAGCCCGCTTCCAGGTCGAAGGGCAGGCGCTCGTGATGGTCGCCGAAGGCTTTCACCTGGCCACCGATGTTGCGTGCTACGGCCGAGAGTGAGAACTCCTTGTCAGCCAGGAAATAGTTGACACCCAAGTCCACAGCCAGCGCACATGACGTAAACTCCCCATAGTGGGAGTAGATGACCTTTCCTGTCACGCCGCCCGACCATTTGTCCCCCAGCAGGTAAGCGTATGTCCCGTTGACACAGATGTCCTGGGCGTGCATCTTCCCTATCACCTCACCTGTGGCCAGGGTCTCGTCCATAGCCCCATAGCCCACAAACTGTGCCCCAGCCCCCCAGGTGCCTCTCTCGCCCACAGCCTGGGCATAGCCCACGCTGCCAGCCTTTGAGCCCTTCATGTAAGTGAGGAAGTTGAAGCCCACGGTCTTGCTGCTCACGCTGGAGAGCAGCGAGGGGTTCTGCACGGCCAGCGTGATGTCATCCTCAATGATGGAGATGTTGTGGCCGCCCAGACCTGTCGCGTGGGCAGAGTAGGGGAGGTTCAGGAAGTTGAACACACTGCTGCTTTCCTGGCATGAGGCCCCGGCAGCAACGCACATTATCGCTGCCAGAAGCACTGGAAAGCGTTTCTTCGTCATTGGCGGCTTGTTTACTGATTTCTATCCCCAAAGATAGGACAAAATGTTTCAATCTTCCCTTTCCCGCATGAAAAATGTGAGGATTAGGACAAAAAAAGAAGCCCCCCGATGCCTTGTATTGGAAAAATGTGGTAAATTTGCCCAAGTGCTGATGCACGGACACAACCCAGTGGATAAATAAAAACGTAACAAGAATATGAGTGCTTACATGACCGCAAACGACGAGTTGAGAAGCCAGAAGTCAACCAACATCCTGATTGGCTTCGTGTTGGCTTTTGCCATGTTGTTCGTCGCCTTTGAGTTCACACAGCGTGAGGTGAAGGTGGTAGAGGACAATGACAAGATCTACGATTTCAAGATGGAGGAGGACATGATTCCCATCACCCAGCAGCAGGAGATGATGGCTCCCCCTCCAGCAGCCGCCCCCACCGTGATGGAGTTCATCAATGAGGTGGAGGATGACACCGAGCTTCCCGAGGAGGAGGTGGAGACCACCGAGGAGGTCAACCAGGCCATCACCGCTGTGGTGGGTACGGGTGCTCCCAGTGCTGTGGTTGCCTCTGGCCCTGTGGGCCCTGTGGTTGAGGTGGACGATGATGACCGCATCTATGAGGTCGTTGAGGAGAACGCGCAGTTCCCCGGTGGTGACGAGGCTTGCTTCAAGTGGCTGTCTGAGCATCTGAAGTATCCCGCCATCTGTCAGGAGCAGGGCGTGCAGGGACGTGTGTTCGTTTCCTTTGTGGTCAACAAGGACGGTTCTATCGTGGACGTGGAGGTGAAGCGTTCTCCCGATCCTAACCTCTCAAAGGAGGCCGAGCGCGTGGTGAAGTCCATGCCCAAGTGGAAGCCCGCAAGGCAGGGTAACCGTAACGTACGCTCACGCTTCAACCTTCCTGTGATGTTCCGCCTGAACAACTAACACAGCAGGAGTCCAAGGCTATAAAGCCAGCCAGAGACCATCCTTCCTCTATCGGGGGACGGCCTCTGCCTGGCTTTTCTTTTTCCCTGCGCCTTTCCTTTGATTAGAGGGAGGCATGAGGGGGCTAAATCCTCACGAAAAGTATCTTAGGATACTTGCCGATGTATCCTAAGATAAATGGCCAGGTATCTTAATATACTTCTGCGGGTAGCCTATATGTCGTTTTTTGTGAGTTTTGTCATGCGGACATGGCAAAGCGGAAGAAAATGCGTGGAAACTAATATTTTTTTGCGAAACATCTTGTTCTGTAGTTCTTTCTTCGTAAATTCGTGGGGTAATGCAATACTATTACCTAACTGTATTTATTAAAACCAAAGAAACATGAGACATGCATTAGCTTTTTTGCTGGCTATTTGGGCTTGTTGCCTTAATGCTGGCGCGCAATTGGTGGTGGATTCGGTCGGCAATGTGGGAATCGGAACGGAAACGCCTTCATATCCGCTATGCGTGAACGGAACAGGAAATGTACAGGCTGTTATGGAAATACGCCAGTTTGGCGCACTTCATGGCTTGGAGATTAGAAATTTCCAATTGCCAGTACAAAATGGTGCAAGAAATGTTACGAAATCCTTATATGTGCGAAGTTTTGGCACCAAGGATAAAAGTCATGTTGGTGTATATTCGGTTGCAAGAAGATCGTTGTCAACTTATCCTTCTTTGACTTCTGTGGGTGTGATGGGGGAGGCTCGGTCTGCCAAAAACAACATTGGGGTATATGGAAAAGTGTCAAGTGAGGATTCTACTGTGTTTTGCGCGGGGATATATGGCGTGGCAAACAATGCGGGCTTGGAAAACATTCCTAACATGCCATACAAGCCTGGAATATATGCAGGCTATTTTCAGGGCCCGGTTAAAGTCATGGGCAAGTTATATGGCACTCTCTACTCTCCCACAAGCACTTCTGCCTCTTCCACGGCCAATGACTCTCAGCCGGTAGTCCTCTCGGCTGACGAAGGAGAAACCGTCAGCGACAGATTGCTTTCTGTGCAAACTCTCCAGTTTGTCCGTGAAGAGGAGGTCATCGGCACTTCTTCCTCTACATCTGTCCAGACAATGACAACAAAGACTGATTCGCCCTCTGGAGACTTGACAGAAGCCGAAGAATTTATAGACCAGGACTTTGACAACGAAGAACTTGCCAATGAGGAGCCCAGGCAGGAAACAGAGACGGTCAAGCATTATGGAGTGGATGCTGAGCAATTGAAGGCTGTCTTTCCCGAACTGGTGACCGAAGACCAGCAGGGAAAGTATCATGTCAACTACTCCGAGATGGTGCCATTGCTCCTGCAAAGTATCCGTGAACTCTCTGCAAGAGTGGAGGAGTTGGAAGAGAAAAAGAATGTTGTTGCGCAGAAGACAAAGGCAAGAGCCATGTCAATAGAGAGTGAGGGAACGGACATCGTGCGCATGAGCCAGAACAGTCCCAACCCCTTCAGCGAGAGCAGTGTGATTACGCTCAATATACCCCAGAGCGCAAAGAACGCCACCATCTACATCTATGACCTCAGTGGGAAACAGGTAAAGGGCATCGCTGTGAATGAGCGTGGGGAGACGAATGTCACCGTTTATGCGACAGACCTCTCCGCTGGCATGTTTGTCTATTCACTGGTGGTGGACGGGAATGTTGCTGTCACCCGTAGAATGATGGTGACGGAAAATTAACCACTAAACTCGACATCCATTATGGCATCTTTTCGTCTTTCTTATATAACTGCAATACTGTTGGCATTCCATGTTCCCCTGTGCGCGAATGTCCTGCAAAAGGATACCATGCTCTCCTTCTCGATGGAAAAACTCAACATGGAGATGGCGGCTGGCGGGGACGGCCAGCAATATACACGCCTTGCTTATTCTGGACTGACAGCCACACGCGATGCGGGGAAGCCAGACCTGCCTCATCAGCACATCACGCTTGCCATTCCCACGAATGCGAGCAACGTCTCATTGTGTGTTACTACGGCCCAATCTGTACAATCGGCAATATCCTCCAGGATATACCCCGTCCAGTGGGCCAGGATAACCTCCGCCTCATGGCGAGACCCGGGCTTTGCCCCATGTGACTCTGTCTCGTATGCAAGCGTGGCAGGCTTTCCTGCTGAGGTGGCCTGCATTACGGACATATCGGGCTACACGGACACAGAGAAGCGGGTGGGGATAGATGTGTGGCCCATAAAGTATTTCCCGACAGAGGGAAAATGCGAACTGTATGGCAGCATTAGCCTGACTGTCAAATACGATTTGTCGCCAACTGCAAAGTTATCCATGCAACAACCCGGCACCTGTCCCACAGATTTGCCACTGTATGAGTATTGCATCATTACGTCTCGCAGATTGGAGAAAGCCTTTGGCCGTCTGAAGGGATGGATAAGGCAGAAGGGGATGGATGCGGGAGTAGTCTGTGTGGAGGATATTCTCGCTGACCCAAGCATCAAGGGTGACACTGTGTCC
>CAVKOT010000007.1:0-31297 GCA_963658045.1 Opitutia bacterium UBA4654 | reverse complement strand
GCACCGCAATGAGACTCGTGTGCAGGGCGTGAACTCCTACATGCGCTATCCCGAGAACAGAGACGAGTACAAGGGCGTGTTTGCCTATGAGTTCTTTTCACTTAACACCATGCAGGTGGGTAACTGCGAGGGAGGAAAGCGTGCTCACGTGACCTACAATTACCTGCGCTATGTGGATGTGACAACCAATGAGGTACATGATATTCTCCCGGCTGGAACAACATGTGATGGCGAGTCCTTCATGAATGAAATCGGAAACTTCGACTTTCATAAGTATAGGTTAGAGGCGCAGTTTGACATGACCAAATGTACGGCCACGGAGAGTGGTGGCGGCAAAATGGAGACTCTTCTCTCATTCGGGCAGGATGTGAGCAAATGGGACAGGAATAATGGCATCATTGACTTGCACATCTATGGGTTCCGCGACAAACAGGAGGGGAAGAGTCATGTGCGCGTGCAGCCTATAGATGCGAGGTATAGTGACGAGAAATATAAGTCTGGCGGTAATGAGAACCCCATTGAGGTCGGAGATGACAACCTCGTGACAGTGGTCATTTCCATGACCAGCATCCTGGTCAATGGGGTGGATTGTATGCCTCGAAACACTTATGCCGACTCCAAGAACCATATTCCAGTAGTGCCTTATAAGGCAGAATTGGCCGGTCTGCCAGTAAAGTTCAAGACTGATGCCGGTGCCCTTGTACTGGATGCAAACGGCAAGTACATTATCGACCAAAATGGCGAGAATAGCCAGGCCGTGAGAGTGGATAACAGTTTCCTGTACTCAGGTGATGACTTGAGCGATGACGAGAAGAGCCAGGCCATGCCCTATTTCCTCACCTCAAATTTCAGCAAGAACGCAAGTGCATCGCGCAACGAGGGCACATGGCTTCTGTGGTCGAAATACAACGTTGATTCACGGAGGTACGGCACTGTAGGAGTGTTTGGCGACCGCGCCTTGCCATATACGGGATATGCGAATGTCGATGAGGTTTTGGACAACTCCCGCTGGTTTTTTGAGCCAGTGGGCGATGGCACTCAGAATATATATAAGATGTATCTGGAGGCAGACACGCTTACCACCATTGATAAGCCAGGTTGGGATTGCACTAAACATGAGGGACGCAAGCGGTACTATCTCCAGGCCACTGACAACTATGTGTATGGCAATGGTTACGAAAACTATACTGGCAATCCCCAGATAGATGACCGCACTTGTGCCGAGGCACTGGATGTCCTGCCCACAGGAGACAAGGAGAAGTTTGCCTACTGGAAGGTCATCAGTATGGCCGACTATTACAGGCTCTTTGAGAACCCCAGCAGCGAGTTCACCAGCATGCTTGACCTTTCCTTTCTGCTGAGTGACCCTGACTTCATTCCCGAAAATGGACGGCTGGGTGATTGGAAGATGGAGGATGGGCTCGCGGGTAAGGTTCGCATTGGCTTTGACCAGTATAGCAAGAAAACTACCACCGACAATGACTACACCGACGATGAGGGCCATCGTGACATTCGGGAGAGTGGCGCTCTGGTCCAGAAGGGCAATGCGCAGTATCAGAAGATAAAGGGGTACAAAATAAACCATGGTCGCTATATGGGCGTGGACGTGCGTGGCGAGGCCTCAGGCAAGTTCTACCAGGATGTGACGGTGGAGAATGCTGGTTGGTACACCATCTCCTGTGGAGGCATGAGCAATACTGGAGCCACCCTGTTCATACAGATGTTGGACAAGGGCGGTCAGCCCTCGGCTGCTGTGGAGAATCCCCTGCATGTGCTCACGACGGACGAGAAGGCATGGTATGACACCCCGGAAGGCAAGGGCTGGCCGTATGACAGAGTGACAACGGACGATGGTGCCACCTATGGCATGCCCATGTACAACGCTCTGGTGGCCATCAACGATGGCAATGCAACGAATGGCTATGGCGGGATGACGGGCGAGAAGCTTGTGGAGCGATACAGCACACAGACGGCCTTCTTCGTTGATCCCAACGTGCTGGCCGCTAATGACGGCACACTTGTCCTGCGATTCGGCATTCGAGTTCCCAGCGCGTCCGAACAGGACACGGACAGCAGGTGGACGGTGTTTGACAACTTCCACCTCTCCTTTGGAGGCTATGCCCTGGAGCCCAATCTGATACTTAGTGAGGACTCTGCCGACCTGGACTATATCAACGAGGCACTTCATGTGTTTGCCCTGCGTCCCATGCGCCTCAAGCGCATCTTCCGCGAGGGGATTTGGAACACCCTCGTGCTTCCTGTCAGTTTGAGCAAGAGCGACTTCCATACGCTCTTTGGCGAGAAGGCACAACTGGCCCAACTCGACCATCTGACCCAGTCAACGGTGGAGTTCACGTCAGCCGAGGAGAGTGACGGGACTTACCTCAAGGCGTTCAAGCCCTATATCATCAAGGTGCAGAAGGGCTATGAACAAGGTAAGGTCGATACGGCCTACACAGCCCGCCTTGCAAGGCGGAGCGATGGTGGCAAGACCCTCTATAAAGTGAGCTTACCCGCTAATCATTATTACCTGGAGTCGGCTACCCTGCAGGGCTACAAGACAGATGCTTCCGGGCAGACTTACTATGACTACGGGGTGAGTGACTATGTGTGTCGGGATGATGTCCTGGCCCAGGACGAGAGTGGCACCAGCACTCCCTTGCGTGCCTATGGCACCCTGTGTCGTACCTATGAGGGGAATGCCATACTCCCAGGCCGTCTTGACCTGAAGGGAGCCTATGTGATGTTTGGCAACAACATGCGTGAGATAGGCAATGCCTATGGCACCAAGGGCTTCCGCTGCTGGTTCATGCCCGAGGCTGGCTCTGCCGGGAGCACCGACATGAGTGGCGTGAAGGTGGTGGTCGATGGCGAGGACACTGGCACGGGCATCACCGACCTGGTGGATGCCGATGGCGGAGTGTTCGTCGGACGGTATGCCGATGGGGTCTATAACCTCGGCGGACAGAAGGTGCGCCAGGGAACCTCGCTGGAGAACCTGCCCGCAGGCATCTATATCGTGAATGGAGTGAAGTATGCAGTAAAGTAAAATAGCGGAAAGATGAAGATAAACAACAAGAAGATATACATAAAGCCCACCATGACGGTGGTGAGCGTGGAGACCGAGACACTCATAGCCCTTTCTGGTTACAATGTCGATAGCCAGTATGGAGGCGGAATCAAGAACCAGTCAAAGGAGGATGACTGGGATGAACTCGACTGGGGCAGGAATGACTGATGCCCCCTGGCATGCAATGGCAAATCCCGCTCCTGGCGCACAGGGGCGGGATTGCTGTTTCTGTGGGGGCGGGGTGACTGTACGCTGGGCGTGCGGGAGCCCTTTATGACGCATGCCGCTGCGTGGGCTCCTGCATGCCGCTGCGTGGGGGTGTGCATGCCCCTGCGTTGGCCATCGCACCGTAGTGCGTCAGTGAGGGGGGGCTGGCCCCTCTCACTCCCCCTTGCACTCCAGGAAACGAAATGAGGGGCATTGCCTCACGGCAACGCCCCTCGGGTGTTTGTTTGGAAAAAGTCTAATTGAAATAATGGTTTGTGATTGATTGCTTAGGCCTCTGCGGGAGTTTCTGTTGCACCCTCGGTTGCCTGTGCCTCGGCCTCAGCGTTGGCAGCTGCCTCAGCCTCAGCCTTTGCTGCTGCCTCGGCGGCCTTCTTCTCGGCTACCTTCTTAGCGATCTCCTCGTTGACCTTCTTCTCTGCCTCCAGTCGGGCTGCCTCAGCAGTCTTCTTGTCAGCAGCCTTCTTGGCCTCGAAAGCCTCCAGGCCCTTCTGCTTGTCAGCCTTCCATGCGGCGAACTTCGCCTCACAGGTGGCCTCGTCAAAAGCGCCCTTCTTCACACCACCACGGAGGTGCTTCATCAAATAAACACCTTCGCCAGACAGAATGTTACGAACCGTGTCGGTGGGCTGTGCGCCTACCTCCACCCAGTAAAGGGCACGGTCGAATTTCAAATCTACAGTGGCAGGATTGGTGTTGGGGTTGTACGTACCAATCTTCTCTGTAAACTTACCATCGCGTGGAGCTCTTACGTCAGCGATTACGATGCTGTAAAAGGCATAGCCCTTACGGCCGTGGCGCTGCAATCTGATTTTTGTTGCCATAATTTAATTAAACTTTAATTATAGGTTTGAAATATGCTGCCAACACGTGACAGCGCGGCAAAGGTACGACTTTTCCGCGTAAGCAGTCGCACCTTGCCGCGCTTTTTTGCCCGAAGGGGCTGTGTTTCGTCCCTTTAGGGGGTTAATTCTGTTTATAGTTTATGGGTTAGAGGTTAGGGGAGTTTGCTGCTTATAGTTTGTTGGTTAGGGGTTTGGGGAGGAACCGTGTTTATGGCTTGTTGGGGGGGCTGTTCGGTTTAGGGTTTATAGGTTAGGGGTTAGGGGAGGAGCCGTGTTTATGGCTTGTTGTGGACTCTAACCCCTAACCTCTAACCGTTAAACCGAATCCCCCCTAACCTCTAACCGTTAAACCGAATCCCCCCTAACCTCTAACCAATAACCAATAAACTGAAATCACCCTCTCGCCTTCATGGAGTGCCTGATGAGGAAGATGCAGAGCAGGCAGTACATGCCCAGCGAGAGCAGTTCGCTCAGGCTGCTGGCCCACCAGCCGTCATAGTTGAAATCAACTCCGCCGAAGCGCAGGGCCGCGCTCACCACACCCATGAGCGCGCCGCCGGCTATGAAGCCGCTGGAGAGCAGTGTGCCACGCTCGTTGCGCGCGTTGTTGAGCTGTGCGTCCTGGCTGCGTGTGGACACAAACCACTGTATGGCTCCACCCGCCAGCAGGGGCAGGTTGAGCTCCAGGGGAATGAACATGCCCAGGGCGAAGGCCAGTGCCGACACCCCGCAGGCGTTGAGCACGAGCGCGATGGCCGCCCCTATGCCATAGAGTAGCCAGGGTGCGCCGCTGCCGTTCATCAACGGTTCGATGACGGCCGCCATGGCATTGGCCTGTGGTGCCGCCAACTGTCCGTCCTGGAAGCCGTAGGTCTTGTTCAGTATCATGATCACTCCGGCCACTGTGGCCGCGCTCACCAGGGTGCCCAGGAACTTCCAGGTCTCCTGCTTCTGCGGGGTGGCCCCCAGCCAGTAGCCTATCTTGAGGTCGGTGACAAATCCGCCCGCCATGCTCAGTGCCGTGCACACCACGCCTCCCATGATGAGCGCGGCCACCATGCCGCTGGTGCCGTTCAGTCCCACGGCCACCATGATCACCGAGGCCAGGATGAGCGTCATGAGCGTCATGCCGCTCACGGGGTTGGAGCCCACAATGGCGATGGCATTGGCCGCCACGGTGGTGAAGAGGAAGGTGATGACGGCCACCAGCAGGATGGCCACCAGGCTGAAGCGCAGCACACCGCCCATCACGTCCCACTGGAAGAAGAGGAAGGTGGCCACGAGGGCGATGATGACACCCAGGGCCACGGCCTTCATGGAGATGTCCCGCTGGGTGCGGTCGTCATTGCCGGTGCTGGCCTTCTTGCTGCCCATCTCTGAGGCGGCCAGCCTGACAGCCCCCACGATGAGCCTCCAGCTCTTCACGATGCCTATGATGCCTGCCATGGCGATGCCCCCTATGCCTATGCTCTTGGCATAGCGGAACAGTTCCTCGGGCGATGCCGCTGCGGCTGTGAGCCCCTCGGCCACCTGCAGGTCGGGGAAGAGCAGGGCTATGGCGGGCACTATCACCCACCACACCAGTGCCGAGCCGCAGCAGATGATGAAGGCGTACTTCAGCCCCACGATGTAGCCCATGCCCAGCACCGCCGCGCTGGTGTTGCACTTGAGCACCAGTTTGGCCTTTGCGGCCACGGTGTCGCCCCACAGGATGGCGCGGCTGGTGAAGTTCTCGTTCCACAGTCCGAAGGTTGCCACGCAGAAGTCATACAGCCCGCCCAGCAGTCCCGCGATGAGCAGCGGCTTGGCCTGTGTGCCCCCCTGCTCGCCGCTCACCAGCACCTGCGTGCTGGCTGTGGCTTCGGGGAAGGGGTACTTGCCGTGCATCTCCTTGACGAAATACTTGCGGAAGGGGATGAGAAACAGGATGCCCAGGATGCCGCCCAGCAGGCTGGAGAGGAAGACCTCCAGGAAGTTGACCGTCATCTCGGGGTACTTGGCCTGTAGGATGTAGAGCGCGGGCAGCGTGAAGATGGCTCCCGCCACGATGACTCCGCTGCATGCTCCTATGCTCTGTATGATGACATTCTCGCCCAGCGCGCCCTTGCGGTGGGTGGCTCCGCTCACGCCCACGGCGATGATGGTGATGGGGATGGCCGCCTCGAACACCTGTCCCACCTTGAGTCCCAGATAGGCCGCGGCCGCGCTGAAGAGCACAGCCATCAGTATGCCCCAGCCCACCGACCAGGCCGTGACCTCGCGTGGATGCGCGTCCTTGGGCATCAGCGGTGTGTATTGCTCGCCCTCCTTGAGTTCCCTGAATGCGTTTTCCGGGAGTGTGACCCGACTTTGCTTGTCCATATACTTACGAGTTATAGTTGGTTAGTCCATCAAATACGAAAGCGGGAGACTTGTCTTCCATGACAAATCTCCCGCCCTGTGGTGGTGGAGAATATCGGGTTCGAACCGATGACCTCTTGCATGCCATGCAAGCGCTCTAGCCAGCTGAGCTAATCCCCCGTTGCTGTTATGCGTTGCAAAAGTAGGGAGAATTTCCGTTGCGTGCAAATGTTTTGGGGGATTTTTTGCTGTGAGCCCCCATTTTCCGTAACTTTGCAGACGGAATACTTCATTATAAATATATGGAAATACATATCCCTGGGAGGCAAATCGCTGGCCTGGCCCTCCTGGCCATGCTGTCGTGTGTGTCTGTCCAGCCCCTTGGCGCAGTCCCTGTGGAGCGTGTGCGCATGCGCGTCACGCTGACTGACGGGACAGCCATCGAGGTCACCCGCATGGGCGACGAGCATTTCTCTTACTACCTTACCGACGAGGGAGAGGCCGTGGTGCGTGACTCCCTGGGCTACCGCCTGGTGCGTGACGAGGCCGAGTGGCAGTCGCTCGTGAGTGGGGGAGAGGTGGCCCGGCGGGCTGCCCGACGCAGGGTGGGTTCCGCCTCGGCGGCCGCGCTTGGCCAGCATGGTGTGCGGCGCGTGCCTGTGGTGCTGGTGGAGTTTGCCGACAAGGATTTCTCGGTGGGGGCTGATGCCGAGGCTGTGCGCCAGTATTACCACCTCTTCTGCAACGGCAATGCCGACGGCACGCCCTACACCGGACATGGCAGCAAGGGCAGCCTGCGCGAGTATTTCCTGGACCAGAGCAGCGGCGACTTCCAGCCTGAGTTTACAGCCATAGGCCCTGTCAAGCTGGACAAAGGCTATGCTTACTATGGCGCGAACTCGGCCGACGGCAAGCGTAAGGACGTGAACTATGGAGAGTTCACCAGCGAGGCCATCACCAAGGCCACAGCCCTGGGCACCGACTGGAACCTGTTTGACAACGATGGCGACGGCGCGGTGGACCTGGTGATGTTTGTATTCGCAGGGCTGGGAGAGAGCAACAGCACTGATGCCAATGCCATCTGGCCCAAGGAGGTGGGCGGTGCGGGCACCATAGCAGGCATCCGCTTTGCCGCCAACTCCTCGGTGTGCGAGAGCCGCCTGAAGCGGGATGAGAGCGGGGGATATGTCACCATCCCCGACGGCATCGGGGTCTTTGTGCACGAGTTGAGCCATGCCCTGGGGCTGCCAGACTTCTACGACACACGTGGCACGGCCTTCGGCATGGACTACTGGAGTGTGATGGACTACGGCGAATACGCCGACAATGGCTTCACCCCCGTGGCCTACACGGCCTATGAGCGTGACTTCATGGGCTGGCAACCCCTGCGGGAGGTGACAGAACCCACCACGCTGCGCATCCCCTCATTCGCCTCGGGCGGCTGTGGATGGAAGGTGGTGAGCGACTTCAACACCAATGAGTACTATGTCCTGGAGAACCGCCAGGCCGATGGCTGGGACGTGAAGATGTGTGCGGGGCGTGGCCATGGACTCATGGTGAGCCATGTCGATTACTCGTCCACGGCATGGGTGACCAACACGGTCAACGCTCTGCCCAGCCACCAGCGCATGACCATCATTGCCGCCAACAACTCCTATTTGGGCAGCAACAATGCCCGGACGGTCGCCGAGTGGGTGGCCAGCCTGCGGGGCAACCTGTGGCCTGGCACCAGCGACAATCATGAACTGACTGACACGAGCACTCCCGCCAGTGTGCTCTTCACGGGCAAGTACATGAGCAAGCCCATTGTGAATATCCAGGAGGGGGCTGACGGCATGGTGACCCTGAAGTTCATGCCGCGTGGCACACTGGGCATCCCAACGGGTCTGGAGGCCCAGGAGGTGACCAGTGAGGGGGTGACGCTTGCCTGGCAATCTGTGCCTGGAGCCCAATGCTACAGCCTGCGAGTCCTGGACGGGCAGGACACGGTCTATGTGGCCGACAGCATCAGCGGACAGAGCCACAGGGTGGAGGGTCTGCTGGAGAACCATATATACACCTTCCAGGTGCAGCCGCTGGCCGATGACTATCTCGATGGCGAGTGGTCGGTGCCAGCCTCCTTCAGCACCCTGGCCACGGGCATCAGCGACATGGACGAGAGTGAGCGCCTCGTGCGTGTGTTCTCCACCGACGGCATGATGGTCACCGAGTGCCAGGCCGACGAGGTGGGCCGTCTGGCCTTGCGTGCCGGCATCTACCTGCTGCGCTATCCCGACTCATCGGTGAGGAAGGTTTATATAAGGTAAGGACTGGCCGGCCAAGGGCCCTGGACCTTGATAGGCCGGGCGGTCAAGCGGGATGCCCGAAACGAGGCATCGTGATAGATTAAAGAAGATGAAGAGGACAATCCTATATATAATGTGCCTCCTGTCGTGTGTCACAGCAGGGGCCGTTCCCGCCAAGCGCGTGCAGCGGACACTGACGTTGCCTGATGGCACGCAGGTGGCAGCCGTGCAGTGCGGTGACGAGAACTTCCATTACTGGAAGAGTGATGATGGCAGGGTCTTTGTGTGGAACGGGCAAGGGCAGATGACAGAGATGAGCCTGGGGCAGGCCCAGGAGGTGCAGGCCGCACGCCTGTGTGCCAGCAATGCACGCCGCCAGGCACGCCGTGCCCGCAGGAAAGTGGCGTGGGGCGCAGAGTCGAACCCCATATCGGGCAATCGCAAGGGGCTCGTCATCCTGGCCAATTATAAAGACCTGGAGCTGAAGCACACCCGCACCGACTATGATGACTACTTTAACAAGGTGGGCTACTCGGCCAATGGCTGTAGTGGTTCGGTGCACGACTACTTCCTAAGCCAGAGTTATGGACAGTTCTCACTGGACTTTGATGTCATGGGGCCTGTGACGCTGAGCAAGGGCTATGCCTATTATGGTGCCAATGATGCCTACGGCAACGACATGTATGCCGCCGAGATGGTGGCCGAGGCAGTGCGGCTGGCCGTGCAGGGGATAGACCTCAGCCCCTATGACTGGGACGGTGACGGGTATGTGGACCAGGTGTATGTGGTGTATGCCGGTTACGGCGAGCACAATGGTGACAAACTGCTGGCCAACACCATCTGGCCGCATGAGTTTGAACTCTCATCGGCAGCCCTCTCTGGTGACGGCCCTGGCGAACTCACCTTTGGGGGCATCAAGATTGACACCTATGCCTGCTCCTGCGAGCTGCGTGGCTCGTCGGGCAGCACGATGGACGGCATAGGCACGGCCTGCCATGAGTTCAGCCACTGCCTGTGCTTGCCCGACATGTATGACACCAGCAGCAGTGGCACAGCATTTGGCATGGACGTGTGGGACCTGATGGACTATGGTTCCTACAGCGGCCAGAGCAACTGCGGCGAGACTCCCGCCCCCTTCACCAGTTATGAGCGCATGTATTGCGGGTGGCTCACTCCCCTGGTGCTGGAGCAGGGCACCAGCGTGACCGGCATGCCTGCACTGGCCAGCAAGCCTGTGGCTTACCTTATCAGGAATGCCAATCCCAGTTTTCCTGGTGAGTACTATCTGCTTGAGAACCGCCAGCAGGAGGGCTGGGACGAGTACGCTCCCGCTCACGGACTGCTCATCCTGCATGTTGACTTCGACAGCAAGGCATGGAAATACAACAAGGTCAATAACTCAGCCAGTCACCAGCGCATGACCATCATCCCCGCCGACAACCGCCTCTCCACCCTCAGCACCAGCGGGGACACCTGGCCCGGCATCAGTGGCAACACCGCCCTCACCGACACCAGTTTGCCTGCCGCCAGGCTTTACCACAGCAACAGTGACGGCCGCAAGTATATGGGTCGCCCTATTGAGAACATCACCGAGCGGGACGGACTCATCAGTTTCACCTTCAATGGCGGTGACCCCCAGACGGGCATCAGGCTTCCCCAGGCAGGGACGGAACGGAGTGCCGATGCCTATGACTTGCAGGGACGCAAGGTCGTGAACAAGCCCGCCCAGGGCATATACATACAGGGCGGACGCAAGTATCTGACACGCTGACCCCCTATGAAGAACTGGACTGCACATGCGGGAGCGGTGGCTGTGGTGGCCGTGTGGGGCACAACCTTTGTCAGCAGCAAGGTGCTGCTGGGCTATGGCCTCACGCCCGCCGACATCTTCTTCTACCGCTTTCTCATGGCCTACCTGTGCATGGCCATGGTCTCCCATCGCCGCATGTGGTCGGCCAGCCTGCGTGACGAACTCACCCTGGTGGGGCTGGGCATCATGGGCGGCTCACTCTATTTCCTTACCGAGAACATGGCACTGGTCTATTCCACTTCGGCCAACGTGAGCATCCTGGTGAGCACCACCCCTATGGTGACGGCTCTCCTGGTGTCCCTCTTCTACCGGAGCGAGCGCATGACCCGCCTGCAAGCATTCGGCTCGCTGTGCGCCTTCCTGGGCGTGGTGCTGGTGGTGCTCAACGGCCAACTCTACCTCCATCTCAATCCCCGTGGCGATGTGCTCGCGCTGTGTGCCTCATTCACATGGGCCTGCTACTCCCTGCTGATGCGCAGGGTGATGCTGCGTTATGGCGCGGCCTTCATTACCCGCAAGGTCTTCGGCTATGGCGTGCTCACCATCCTGCCCTGGTTTATGCTTGTGCATCCGCTGGAGGCAAGTCCAGGAGTGCTCCTGCGCATGCCCGTCCTGTGCAACCTGCTCTTCCTGGGGCTGGTGGCCTCGACTGGCGGTTTCCTCGTGTGGAACAGGGTGATGAAGGTGCTGGGGCCAGTGCGCATCACCAACTATGTTTATTTCCAGAGCCTGCTCACCATGGCTGTGGGTGCGGTGGTGCTGCATGAGCGTGTCACCTGGATGGCCCTGTTGGGCAGTGTGGTGCTCATTGCCGGCATGCTGGTGGCACTGAGGCCAAAGAACAGACAAGACTGAACAAACCGTTAAAACCGAAAAAAGACAATGAGAAAAAGCAGAATGCAGACTCTGGCCGTGGCTCTTGCGGCGGCCACCACAGCCCTCGCACAGGGCGTGGACGTGATGAGTGACACCTGGGTGTGCTGTGACGGACTGGGCAGAAACGTGGCCAGTTCGGACCAGGGAGTGACCCGTGCCCAGAAGGACACCGCCTGCCGTGTGGGCATGTTCTACTATGTGTGGCACGGCCAGCACGGTGAGGAGGTGAAGGACATCACCCGTCTGCTGGAGCAGAACCCCGAGTCACCAGCCTGGGGAGCGGAGGGCCAGTTCCACTGGGGAGGCAAGCCTGCGCTGGGTTACTACAAGGGCGGTGACCGCTACATCGTGGCCAAGCACATGCAGATGCTCGTGGACGCAGGCGTTGACTTCTACTTCTTCGATGTGACCAACGCCTTCACCTATGACGACCAGGTGCAGGTGGTCCTCGACGAGATAGATCGACGCACACGCCTGGGCCTCCCCGCGCCCAAGTTGGCCTTCTGCTGCCATTCGGGCACAGCCAATGTGGTCACCCACCTCTATAACAAGTGGTACAAGGACGCTGCCAATGACAAGTACTGGTTTTACTGGAACAAGAAACCGCTCATCCTTATTGACGCGGCGGCCAAGAGCCAGATAGCCGCCGACATACGCAAGCACTTCACCATGCGGCACAGCTGGGCATGGGATGAGGGCGAGGACAAGTGGCCCTGGCTGGCCTATTTTCCCCAGAAACTCAATTACTCCCGTGAGACGGGACGCACCGTGTATGAGCAGATGACAGTGGCCACCGCCATGCATCCCAGCAGCAAGATAGGCAAGAGTTATCATGGCGGAGGAGAGCCTGCGGTGGACAAGTATGGGCTCACATCAGAGACCCCCTACGGACGCTTCTTCGCCGAGCAGATGAACCAGGCCGTCAGCCGGCATCCCAAGGTGCTGATGCTCACCCAGTGGAACGAGTGGATGGCACAGCGGTTCCTGGTCAAGAGCGAGGGCGAACTCGCCTACACCCGCCCAGGGGCGCAGAAGACCATAGGCGAGAGCTACTTTGTGGATGTGTATAACCAGGAGTTCAACCGTGACATAGAACCCAGCAGCGAGCCGCTCATACGCGACAACTATTACCTGCAGATGGTGTCGGGCCTGCGCCGCTACCGTGGCGTGAGCAAGATACCCGTGCCCACCGTGTGCCATACCATCGACACCAGCGCGGGCTTCGCGCAGTGGGCCGATATCACCCCCGAGTTCCTGGACGAGCCGGGTGATGTGGAGTACACCTCATCTACAGCCATGCCCGCGGCCTGCCTCAAGCGTGCCAGCGTGGACATCGTGGCGTGCAAGGTGAGCCGTGATGCCGACAGCCTTTACCTCTATGCACGCGCCACCAAGTATATCCCCACGGTCTTGCGCACCTCTCCCACCGACTATATGAGCGTGCTGCTCAACGTTGATGCCGACTACACCACAGGCTGGGAGGGCTATGACTTCCGCATCAGCCGGCGTGGGGCCACCCCATGGCTCATGCGTTGGGACGCTGACAGCAAGGAGTGGAAGGACGTGGTACAGGTGACCTGTGTGAAGGCTGGCTGTGAGATGATGTATGCCGTGGCCAGGGCCGACGTGCAGATGGCAAAGGATGTTGATTTCGACTTCAAGTGGATAGACAACACTCCACTGCTCACCACCGAGATACTGGACTTCATCCCCAATGGTGACTGTGCCCCCAACGGACGCTTCAACTACCGTTACAAGGGCTCGCTCCTGCCCACCTCCATACAGGGCACCCCTGCCTCGGCAGCGGACGGGACATCCAGCGGTGTGTGTGGCATCTACACCATCGACGGACGGTATGTGGCCAGTGTGCGCGGCCACTTCACGCGCGGCCAGCTGCCCAGCCTTGCCCTGCCTCACGGAACTTACATCGCACACTTCGGCGTGGGAGGAGAGACCTGCAAGTTTGCTGTGCGCTGACCAATCTCATTTCAGATGGACAGGATGCTGAGGATACTGTTGCTGGGAGAGTACAGCAACGTACACGCCACGCTGGCCGAGGGACTTCGGCAGCTGGGGCATGAGGTCACCGTGGCCTCCAACGGGGACTTCTGGAAGGACTATCCCCGTGACATCGACCTCTCCCGCAGGCCGGGGAAGTGGGGTGGCGTGAGCCTCATGGCACGCCTCTCGCTGCTCCTGCCCAGGCTGGTAGGGTATGATGTGGTACAGTTGATCAACCCGATGTTCCTTGAACTAAAGGCCGACCATATCCTGCCCATCTACCGCTTCCTGCGCCGTCATAACCGCCGCATGGTGCTCTGTGCCATGGGCATGGACTATTACTGGGTGCATGAGTGCTGCACCAGCATGCCCCTGCGCTACAGCGACTTCAACATGGGTGGCACACTGCGCACCAATGCCGATGCCCTCGCCGAGCGGCGTGACTGGCTGGGGACTGCCAAGGAGAGGCTGAACAAGCGCATTGCCCAGGACTGTGACGCCATCGTGGCGGGACTCTATGAGTACTGGGCCTGCTATCACCCCCTCTTCCCCCAGAAGACCCACTTCATCCCCCTGCCCATCCGGTGCAAGCCTGCTGGCGACATCCACATCCGTGAGCATGCTGCGGGGGAGCCCGTGAGCGTCTTCATTGGCATCAACCGCTCGCGCAGTGAGTACAAGGGCACCGACATCATGCTGCGTGCGGCCCGCCAGGTGGAGGCGCGTCATCCAGGGCGGATGAGGCTGGTGGTGGCCCAGAGTGTGCCCTTTGCCCAATATGTGCAGATGATGCATGGCAGTGACGCCATCCTGGACCAGCTCTACAGTTACACCCCCTCGATGAATCCCCTGGAGGCCATGTCGCGCGGCATCATCTGCGTGGGTGGTGGCGAGCCCGAGAACTATGCCATCCTGGACGAGCGCACGCTGCGTCCCATCATCAATGTCGAGCCCACATGCGAGAGTGTGGCACAGGCACTGGAGCAACTGGTGCTCCATCCCGAACTCATCCCCCGCCTGCAGAGGGAGAGCGTGGAGTACGTGGCCCGCCATCATGATTACCTGAAGGTGGCGCGGAAGTATGAGCGGCTGTACAGGGAGATACTGGACGATGGGGAGTAGGCCAGCAGGCCGGCTCTCCATGTGGTCGTGAAAATGTCAAGGGGCTGCACCCAGGCTTGATGTGCCTGGCGTGCAGCCCCTTGTGTTAGGGTCTTGCGTGGGGATGGGATGACTTGCGTATTGGGCAAGCCAGTCCCCCTTCCTTGCTGGTCCGGTACTCCTTTAGCGGATTTCCACTTCCTCCTTCATGTCTATCTCCTGTCCCTGCGCGTCATAGAACTCATACTGCAGGAAGGCCAGTTTCTGGCTGGGTATTACCTTCACGCCGAAACCATATTTCCATTGCCAGCGTTTCTTGATGGAGATGAAGCCCTGGTTGAGATAGGCAGCCACATAGGGATGCACGTGCAGAGTGAAGTTCTTGATGCCCAGTTTGTAGTAGAGCAGCTCTATCTTCCCCTCAAGCACTTTGTCAAAGAGGAAGCTGCTCTTGATGGTTCCTGTGCCGTGGCAGGTGGGACACGCCTCATCAACCTTCACGTCCATCACGGGACGCACGCGCTGTCGCGTGATCTGCATGAGCCCGAACTTTGAGAGTGGCAGGATGTTGTGGCGTGCGCGGTCACGCTTCATGTTCTCGCACATGTGCTCATAGAGTTTCTGGCGGTCCTCGGCCAGTTTCATGTCGATGAAGTCCACCACGATGATGCCGCCCATGTCCCGCAGGCGCAGTTGCCTGGCGAGCTCGTCGGCCGCACCCAGGTTGACATCGAGGGCATTGGCTTCCTGTCCATCCTTGTTGCGCGTGCGGTTGCCGCTGTTGACATCCACCACATGTAGGGCCTCGGTGTGCTCGATGATGAGGTAGGCACCGTGCTTGTAGGAGACGGTGCGCCCGAAGCCCGACTTGATCTGCCGTGTGATGTCGAAGTTATCAAATATGGGCAACTTGCCCTTGTAGAGCTTCACGATGTCGGCCTTCTCTGGCGCAATGATGGAGACATAGTTCTTGACCTCGTTGAAGACCTCCTCGCTGTTGACGTAGATGTTCTCGTAACTGGGGTTGAAGAGGTCGCGCAGCATGCCCACCGTGCGGCTTGTCTCCTCGTAGGCGAGTGCCGGCAGTTTCTGTGCCTTCTGTGCGTTGCGCAGGGTCTGCTCCCAGCGTGAGGCCAGCACCTTCATCTCGGCATCGAGTTCGGCCACGCGCTTGCCCTCGGCCACGGTGCGCACGATGACCCCGCAGTTGCGCGGCTTGATGCTCTGTATGGTCTGCTTGAGGCGTGCCCTCTCCTCCGAGCTCTTGATCTTGGTGGAAACCGACACTTTGTTGTCAAAGGGGACAAGCACAAGGAATCGTCCGGGGAACGTAATCTCGCAGGTGAGGCGGGGCCCCTTGGTGCTGATGGGCTCCTTCACGATTTGCACGAGCAGTTCCTGCCCTTGCTTGAGCACATTCTGCACGCTGCCGTTCTTCTCCAGCTCGGGCTGGAATGTGGCCTTGGCGTGCGGGTAGAGGTTCTTCTTGTCATTGAGCACCTGCTTGAGGTACTTGGCATAGGAGTTGAATTGGGTGCCGAGGTCCAGATAATGCAGGAAGGCGTCTCTCTCATGTCCCACGCTCACAAAGCATGCGTTGAGTCCTGGCATGAGCTTGTGCACCTTGGCCAGGTAGATGTTGCCCACGGAGAACGAGGCCGACTGGCCTTCCTCCTGGTACTCCACGAGCCGCTTGTCCTCGGTGAGGGCTATGGAGATCTTCTTGGGCTGTACATTGATGTAGAGTTCGCTTGTCATAGTCTGGGTTGTCTGTCAATAAAAGACCCGGTGACAGAGCAAAATGACTGTCACCGGGCTATCTTCGTCAAGAAGGGCTTACTTGCTCTTGTGTCTGTTCTTTCTCAGTCTCTTCTTGCGCTTGTGCGTGGACATCTTGTGTCTCTTATGCTTCTTTCCGTTTGGCATAATTGTATTATTTTATGGGTTAGTATATCCTTGTCTGTTCGCTTTTACTCCTTTATGAGCGCACAAAATTACTGCTTTTCCACAACACGACAAAGGATTAGGGGGAAAAGTTTTGCCGCAGTTGCTGGCTGAGGGGGTACATCGCCGGACTGTGCCAACACACAGGCCGTTAGTGCGCGGGCCGCCCCGTTACCGTCCAACCCAAGGCTGGACGGTGGACGTACGTACATTCAACGGCCAAGTCATGCTGCTGCGTTGACCGTCCAGCCTTGGGCTGGACGGTGGGCCACCATGCTGCCCTGTTCTTGGGTGGGAGGCGTGGGGCGTGGGAGACCTGCCTGCCGGCATGTGGATAAAAGGGTGCGGGCCGCCCTCCTGTAAGGAAAGCGGCCCGCACACACTATGCATCGGGATCCCCATCCCTCCCCTGAGGGAGGACGGACGGGGGGCTGCCGGTCGTTACTTGCTCAGTCCCTCGGCCGTGTAGTACTTCGTCTTGCTCAGTGGCTCCACCTGTCCGAACTGGCTCCAGCCCGCATCCTGCCTGTACTGATCCAGGAAGGCATCGGGGACATAGAGGGTGCAGCCCTTGGAGGGCGTGCAGTTCTTGGGCATGGGATAGAACTCTGTGCTCAGCAGATACACCTTCTTGAGTTTCTCCGGTGCGGGGAACATGCCGAACATGCGGTTCTTCACGTCATTGGGCACGGTGAGCTCCTCTACGGCGGTGCAGCCCTCAAAGGCCCCGTCATCCAGCTTCTTCATCGTGATGGCCAGCAGGATGCTCTTGAGCGAGGTGCAGCCCTTGAAGGCTCCCTCCCTGATCCACCATATCTGGTCACCGAACTGTGCGCTCTGTAGTGAGGTGCATCCGTTGAAGGCATCCACGCCCACCGTGGATACGTTCACCTTGAGGCTCTTGAGGGCAGAGCACCCCTCGAAGGAGTGGTCATTGATGACGGGCACGAAGCCCTGGAAGTGTATCTGCTCGAGCGAGGTGCAGCCCTTGAAGGCACTCTCGGCGATGTGCTGTATCTTGGGGCCTATCCACATCTCCTGGATGTGTGTGTTCCCCTCAAACTGCTTGGCCGCGATGCCCGTTATCTGGTTGGTGAAGCCCAGTTTGGCGGCCTCAATGACTTTCTTGTCCGCCTGGTCCTTGGTGGTGTAGAAGTAGATGTCCTTGTCCGCCTTGGCCTCCTTCTTCTGCTTGCCAGCGGTGGCCGTGGCCTGCTCCTGTCCGTCCTGTGCGGTCTTGCCCCCGCATCCTGCCAGTGTGGGTCCGGCTGCCAGTGCCAGTGCCAGGACCCATGCCTGTGTCTTGATGTGTCTCATGTCGTGTATAGGGTATTGGTGAATAGTCGTTTGTCCTCACAAAGTTAGCCAAAATAATCTGCACGGCATCCAAAACGCATGACTTTTTGTCCTTTTAATTATAAATAATGAGTAACTTTGCAGTCCTTTGTGGGCAGGCTCGCATATCCTGGCCCACGGGAGGATTTCCCCGCATTCTGGACAGGGGGAGACAAGGAATAGCAAGTACAGAAGAGACAGATGATTTCAATAGACCATTTGAGTGTGGAGTTCAGCGCAAGGCCGCTTTTTACCGATGTCAGCTATGTCATCAATGACCGTGACCGCATCGCCCTCGTGGGCAAGAACGGTGCGGGGAAGAGCACGATGCTGAAGGTGATAGCCGGACTGCAGGCTCCCACAGAGGGCACGGTGTCAGTGCCGCGTGACACCACCGTGGCTTACCTGCCCCAGGTGATGGTGCTGAGCGACGGGCATACCGTGCGCGAGGAGGCCGAGAAGGCATTTGAGGGCATACGCGGGATGGAGCGGCAGATGGCGGAACTGAATGAGCAGCTTGCGGCACGCGAGGACTATGAGTCACCGGAGTACATGGCGCTGGTGGAGCGCTTCACCCACCTGAGCGAGCGATACCAGATGATGGGCGGGCAGAGCTACCAGGCCGAGCTCGAGCGCACGCTGGCCGGACTGGGCTTCAGCCGTGCCGACCTGGACCGCCCCACCAGTGAGTTCAGTGGCGGATGGCGCATGCGCATCGAGTTGGCCAAGTTGCTCCTGGGGCATCCTGACGTGCTCCTGCTTGACGAGCCCACCAACCACCTGGACATCGAGAGCATCCAGTGGCTCGAGCAGTTCCTCTGCACCCGTGCGGGCGCGGTGGTGCTCGTGAGCCACGACCGGGCCTTTATCAACAATGTGACCAACCGCACGCTCGAGATATCCTGCGGGCGCGTGTATGACTATAAGGTCAAGTATGACGAGTATGTCAACCTGCGTGCCGAGCGCAGGGAGCAGCAGCTGCGTGCCTATGAGAACCAGCAGAAGGAGATAGCCGACATCAAGGCCTTCATCGAGCGGTTCCGCTACCAGGCCACCAAGGCCATACAGGTGCAGAGCCGCATCAAGCAGCTTGAGCGCATCGTCCCCATCGAGGTCGATGAGGTGGATAACAGCGCGCTGCGCCTCAAGTTTACCTGCAGCCAGCGCAGCGGTGACTATCCCGTGATATGCGAGGATGTGGCCAAGAGTTACCCGGCCCGCAACGCGGGCGAGGCAGAGCACGTCATCTTCCAGGGCGTGAACCTCACCATCAGGCGGGGCGAGAAGGTGGCCTTCGTGGGCAGGAACGGCGAGGGAAAGACCACGCTCGTGAAGTGCATCATGGACTCGGCCGCCCATCCCACTCCCGATGGCTCGGGCAGCGGATTCTATACGGGCAGCCTGCGGGTGGGGCACAATGTGCAGATAGGCTACTTTGCCCAGAACCAGGCACAGCTGCTCGATGGCGAGCTCACCGTGTATGACACCATCGACCGTGTGGCCAAGGGTGGCATACGGCTCAAGATAAGGGACATCCTGGGCGCGTTCATGTTTGGGGGCGAGGCCGGGGACAAGAAGGTCAAGTTCCTCAGCGGTGGCGAGCGCACCCGCCTGGCCATGATCAAGCTCCTGCTCGAGCCTGTCAACTGCCTTATCCTGGACGAGCCCACCAACCACCTGGACATGCGCTCCAAGGATGTGCTCAAGGCCGCCATACGCGACTTCGACGGCACGGTCATCGTGGTGAGCCACGACCGTGACTTCCTGGATGGGCTGGTGGACAAGGTGTATGAGTTCGGTGACGGCCGTGTGCGCGAGCATCTGGGGGGCATCTATGACTTCCTGCGTGCGCGCCAGCTTGACTCCCTCACCTCGCTCAACACCTCCGCGCCCAAGGAGGCGGCACCACAGCCTGCCGCCGAGGAGGGGAAGGCTGTCAGCGCAGGCGCGCTCAGCTATGAGCAGCAGAAGGCCCAGCAGCGCAAGCGCAAGCGGCTGGAGAAGGCCGTGGCCGAGGCCGAGGAGCATGTGACACAACTGGAGGCCGCCATACATATCCTGGAGGAGCAGATGGCCACGCCGGAGGGCACTGCCGACACCTCCATCTATGACAGGCACGCCCGCCTCAAGAAGCAACTTGCCGAGGCCGAGGCCGAGTGGGAGAAGGCTGTGGAGGAGATGGGGTAGGAGGGGAAGCCCCCCCTCTAATCCCCCCAAGGGGGGAGGCCGTGTATTGGGTAGTGCCGGGCATCTCGTTACAGTCGCCCTCCTCCCCTTGGGGGAGGTTGGGAGGGGCTTGGCTCTACTTGGTTTTCGATTTGACACAACACTATAATATATATATAATGAAGACAAAAATGATGTTGCACGCGATTACATTCGCGGCAATCCTGGCATCCTGCCAGACAAACGGAGGCTCAGGACAGAAGTCGGGCATCGACCTGGCCAACCTGGACAGCACTTACCAGCCTGGCACCGACTTCTACATGTATGCCACAGGTGGATGGCAGAAGGCTCATCCCCTGACTGACGAGTACAGCCGGTATGGCAGTTTCGATGTCCTGCAGGAGAACAACAACAAGCAGTTGCGCTCGCTCATTGACAGCGTGGCTGCCCTGGACAACAAGGAGGGAAGCATCGAGCAGAAGATAGCCGACCTCTACAACTCGGCCATGGACTCTGCCACACTGCAGGAGTATGGTCTCACCGACATGGAGGGCTTCCTGGCCTGTGACGGCTATCGCAACAGCCCCGAGATCACTGCCCAGTGGCTGGCTCAGGTGTGGCCCCGCATGGAGGCCCAGGGTGTGGACGGCCTCTTCGGCTTCTACATCGGGGCCGATGAGAAGGACTCCAAGAACAACATCCTCACCATCGGGCAGGGCGGACTCACCCTGGGACAGAAGGACTACTATGTGGACACCGACCCCGAGACGGTGAAGATACGTGAGGCCTACACGGCCTATATCAAGGCTCTGGCCGCCCATGTGGGCTTTGCCCAGGAGGATGCCGCACGCATGGCTGACGATGTCATGCGCGTGGAGACACGCCTGGCCCGGGCCAGCAAGAGCATGACGGAGCTGCGCGACCCCGAGGCCAACTACAACAAGATGTCCTATGACCAGCTCAAGAAGGACTTCCCCGGCATCCAGTGGGACACTTACTTCCAGAATTTTGGCATCACTGGTGTCAAGGATGTGGTGGTGGGACAGCCTGCCGCCATCCATGAGGTGGAGCGCGTGCTGGCCGAGGAGAAGCCCGAGGCCCTGCAGAACGTGTATCTGTGGCATGCCATCGACATGGCTGCCAGTTACGTCGATGACGCGAGCCGCCAGTTGGCCTTTGGCTTCTGGGGCACGACCATGAGCGGCAAGACACAGGACCGCCCGCGCTGGAAGCGTGCCGTGTCGAGCGTGGAGGACTGCCTGGGCGAGGCCCTGGGCCAGCTCTATGTGGCCAAGTACTTCCCTCCTGCCGCCAAGGAGCGCATGGTCAAGATGGTGGCCAACCTGCAGCAGGCCCTGGGCGAGCGCATTGACGTGCAGGACTGGATGACTCCCGAGACCAAGAAGGTGGCTCACGAGAAGCTGGATGCCTTCTATGTGAAGGTGGGCTACCCCGACAAGTGGACTGACTACAGCACGCTGAAGATAGGCCACAGTTACCTGCAGAACATCCTGGCCTGCAAGGCCTGGGCCATCAAGGACATGGTGGCCAAGCACTTCAACAAGCCGGTGGACAAGGACGAGTGGTTTATGACACCGCAGACGGTGAACGCCTACTACAACCCCACCACCAACGAGATATGCTTCCCTGCGGGCATCCTGCAGCCCCCCTTCTTCGATATGGAGGCTGACGATGCCTTCAACTATGGTGCCATTGGCGTGGTGATAGGCCATGAGATGACGCATGGATTTGACGACCAGGGCTCCAAGTATGACAAGGATGGCAACCTCAAGCAGTGGTGGAAGCCCGAGGACACCAAGCGTTTCGAGGAGCGCATACAGGTGATGCGCGCCTTCTATGACAGCATCGAGGTGCTCCCTGGCCTGCATGCCAACGGTTCGCTCACCCTGGGAGAGAACATGGCTGACCATGGTGGCCTGATGGTGGCCTACCAGGCCCTGCAGAACGCCACGGCCAAGGCTCCCCTGGCCGACAAGGACGGCTTCACTCCCCAGCAGCGTTTCTTCCTTGCCTATGCCAACGTGTGGGGACAGAACATCCGTGACGAGGAGATCCGCAAGCGCGTCAAGAGTGATCCCCACTCACTGGGCATGTGGCGTGTGAACGGACAGGTGCCCCACATCGACGCATGGTACGAGGCATTCGGCATCACCGAGAGTGATCCCATGTTCGTGCCCAAGGAGAAGAGAGTGACTATTTGGTGATTTACCTTTTAGGTTATAAGGTTATGAGGTTTTGAGGTTGTAAGGTTATGATGCCCCTGCAACCTCAAAACCTCATAACCTCAAAACCTTAAAACCTCAAGACAATGCCCTTACGATTACCAGACAAACTGCCCGCCATAGAGTTCCTCAAGCACGAGAACATCTTTGTGCTGGGTGACGAGCGGGCCAACAGGCAGGACATCAGGCCGCTCCGCCCTCGGGAATCAGGTGCAGGAAGGCTTCCATGACTGCCTTATGGAAATAGGGATGGCGCATGTAGCGGCCATTGACGAAGAAGTACTGGGGGGCATTCTTCTTCCTGGCAGCCTCGGGCTTGCCCACAAATCCCCTCAAGTTGACCAGTGAGGTCTCGACATGCACGTCCAGCAACTGGCTGTCCAGCCTCTTGCCAAAGACTGCCACCACCCTCTGGCGCAGGCTTCCGCGCTCAAGTTTGGAGAGAAGGGTGTCGCCATGGGTGAGCGAGAAGGATATGTCGGGATTGACCAGTGCCACCCGCTCATACTCCTGCACGATGTTGTTCATCTCGGTCTGGTTGGACTTGAGGAACTTCCTGCGTGCCGGCACATTATAGAAGAGGTTGCGCACCTCGAAGTTGGAGCCCACGGGGCAGGAGCACATCTCCTGTGCCACCACCTCGGACCCGTCGATACTGAGCGACACTCCCAGTTCGCTGTCAGGCACACGTGTCCTGAGGCGCACCTGGGCCACTGCGGCGATGGAGGGCAGTGCCTCGCCCCTGAAACCCATGGTGTGGAGGGTGAAGAGGTCCTCCACCTTGCGTATCTTGGAGGTCGCATGGCGCTCAAAAGCCAGCCTGGCATCAGTCTGGCTCATGCCCTTGCCGTCATCGATGACCTGTATCGAGGTCTTGCCAGCATCAGTTATCACCACATCTATATGGGAGGCACCAGCATCCACAGCGTTCTCCATCAGTTCCTTGATGACAGAGGACGGACGCTGCACCACCTCACCGGCCGCTATCTGATTGGCCACCGAGTCAGGAAGAAGATGTATGATATCCATCAGTTACTCTAATGTGTCTGTTTCTCTTTACCTAATTTATATAAATAGCCAGGCAGGCTGTGCCCGCCGCTCAGTAAGTTCTGCCCGTGAGCAGGAAGCGCCACACGAGCATCAGGGCCAGCACAAGCACGATGACCAGGGGCCATCCCAGGCGGTGGGACGACTCCCTGTGACGCTGGGCGCGGGGGGTGTACTGCCCAAACTTACCCTTGAACTTGGCAGGGTCATACGGCTCCTGGTCCTTGGGGAGCGTGCCCTGCTCACGCTTCACATCACGTACCAGGCGTTCCAGTTTCTCGCGGTTCTCGTCGGTATAGATATGTACGGGACGGAACTTACGCGGCTTTCTTGTGTTGAACATTCCCATAACCTATTTCTTTTTGATGTCCTGGAGTTTCTGTCGGGGTGCCTCCTTACGGCTTATCTTCTTCAGTTCCGAGCCTGCCTTCTTGGGTCTCCACTGGAATATGTCATGCTTGTCCCGAGGACGCACATAGTCAAACCATGCGAAGTTCTCGACATAGAGCATGTCGGCAGGTATAAGCGGGATGGGATAGAAACTGCCTGTGGCGGCTGGCATCCATATCTTATCGACCTTGCGGTTCTTGAGATAGAGTTTCAGAAAGGTGGTCTCGGTGTGGTTCATGTCGGCCAGGATGCTGTCCTCACCCACATGGAAGTACTTGACATAGACGTTGCCGATGGAGGTGGAGAGATACATTTCCCCATCACGGAAGTAGGAGTGCATCTCGTTGCCCGTCACCTGGTTGTAATGCACACTGTCAAGCCGCTCGACCGAGAGTGCCTGGCGCAGCACCTGCACACTGTCGATGGTGCTGTCGTTGAAGAATGCCTTGATTTCCTCACCCACCAGCTGCTGCCCCTCCTGCCACAGGATGGGGTCGTGATACATGGTCATCACAGAGTCCCTGCCGTCATACACCAGCGAGTCACACACGGCCTGGATGTCCTGGCGGTAGGCTCTCAGGTGGTGATAGGCGTGCAGCACGCGATAGGCACTGTCGGTGCGCAGGTTGTAGGAGAAGACCTTGAAGGTATCGGCATGGGCATAGAGGGTGTCCTTCTGCGAGAAGTCTATGGCCACCGCACTGTCCGCAGCCTCGGAGTAACCGGTGCTGTCATTGTAGAGGCAGTAGTTGCCCGTGAACATGTTCTTGTTTGCCGCATCGGTATAGACTATGTTGCCAAATGCCTTTCCCACCTTCTGCTCGCCATCCCACACCACACTGTCACCCACCAGACGCTTGCCGTCGTTGGTGAGGATGCTGCGGTTGAGCAGGTAGGACTCGTCTGACTTGGAGTTATAATAGCCCAACTCGGAATAGATGTGGCTGGCTCCATGCTCGATGTTGGACGGCCCCACGATGTGGGCAATGCCCGTGCCGGTGTTGTAGTGCAGGGTGTCCGAGACCAGAGTGGTCGTGGGCTTGCGCGGAGGAGCGGGATTGACCAGGCGCACGTTGTAGTTGAACACGGCCTCGCGTGTGGCCGGTGTGTACTCTCCCCAGTCACTCGTGAGCTCATTGTCCTGGTCGATGAGCCGTCCTCCCTCGAAGAAGTAGCCCATGCCATAGAGTTTGTCATAGTCGAGGCTGTCGGTGTAGAGGGTGCTCTGCCTGTGTCTGAGCACCACATGATGCCTCACCCTCGCTATCTGGTCGAGCCCGTTGTAATAGAGGATATCGCCTGTGAGGGACAGGGTATCACCCTGCACCATCCTCACATGCCCGAATGCGTCAAAGGAGTTGGTGGCTTCGTAGAAGAGGGCACTGTCACAGTACATGAGCACCTCATCATGCCGGAACGACACGTTGCCCACCAGGAACTGCGCTTCGGGGTTTATCTGGTTATCGAAGTACAGTCTGTCGGCATGCAACAGATGCACACGGCTGTCCGAAGCCGTCCTGCTCCGGCGGTCGGCAGAAGCACGCTTGACGGGAGTCATAGCTCCGAGCAAACATACGCCAAACAGTGCAATCAGACATAGGACACTCGCTCTGCGGTTCATCTCACTTCACCCATCCAGGATACTGAAACTCGCAGTCACGCCAGTCAGGATTGATGCGAATGTAGGTGCTCTGCTGCTTTTCCTTGATCCAATTGAGTATGCGCTCCTGGCTGCGCTGGTTCTCGACCACGCTCTTGAGCACCTGGAAGTCCTCGGAGATATTGGCACGATGAGCCTTGATGCGGCTCTTCAGGCGCACGAGAGCACATACAGTGGTTCCCTTGGAGTTGACCATGGTGAAGGGCTTGGATATCTCGCCCGTCTGCATGCCCTCCACCACACGCGCCAGTTCCGAGGAGACAGCCGAGAGCTCGGCCATCTCAAAGCGTGTGGTACGGTCACCATTCTCCTTCGTGTTGGTCATGATGCCATGGTTGTTGCGTGTGTCCTTGTCGTCGGAGGCATAAAGCACAGCATCCTCAAAACTAATCTTCGACGTGCGTATGTCCTCGGCTATGGAGTCCAGGTGAGCCATGGCCGTGTCGATATCGGCCTGGGCCACCTCGGGACGCTTGAGGATGTGGCGGCACTTCAACTTGTCGCCACGCTTCTCGATAAGCTGTATGATGTGATAGCCAAAGTCGCTCTTGACTATCTTGCTCACCTTGGTGGGGTCGGTAAGCGAGAAGGCCACGTTGGCAAAGGCGGGGTCCAGTTCGCTCCTGCCCATAAAGGGCAACTCGCCTCCCTGCCGGGCACTGCCGGGATCCTCGGAGTAAAGGCGGGCCAGGGTGCTGAACGAGGTGGTGCCAGAGCTCACACGCTCGGCGTATCCGCGCAACACATCCTTCACGCGGTCAATCTCCTCCTGCCTGATGCGCGGCTGCAGGGTGAGCACCTGCACCTCCACCTGGGTGGGGATGAGGGGCAGGCTGTCCTCGGGCATGTCCTTGAAGTAGCGGCGTACCTCGGCCGGAGTCACCTTGATATCCTCGGTAAGTTTCTCGCGCATCTTGCGTGCGGTGAGCTCGCTCTTGTATTGCTCAAAGAGTTCCTCGCGTATCTGCTTCATGCTCATCTGCATGTACTCCTCCAGTTTCTCCTTTGACCCTGCCATGAGCACCTTCTCGTTGATGTCCTGCTCCACATACGGGTTGACATCGGCATCACTCACCTCGATGCTGTCAATGGCGGCCTGATGCAGGAAGAGCTTCTGTACAGCCAGTTGCTCAGGTATCACACAATAGGGGTTGCCACTCACCGAACTGCCATACTCAGTGCGTCGCTTCTCCACATCAGAGCGCAGTATGGCCTCGTCACCCACAACCCACACAATCTCATCCACCACGTTCTTCTGGGCGAATGAACTGACCGCAGAGAGGAGCGCGGCAAGGAGCACAAGATACTTATTGCCTTTTCTCATAAAAAGTCTGTTCAATGTTTGTTCACTGTCTTGAGCACGTCAGCGTCAATCTCCACCTGGTAACGCTTCCTCAACTCGCCCACGAAAGCCTCCTCGCGGTAGCGTTGGTAGTCGCTCACGACCTGGTTGCTCACGTCAGTCCACTCGGCAGGGCCCTTCTTGAGCACCTTGCCCACGACGGCCACATAGGGGTAGTCCTTCATCTCCTTCACCACGGCCTTCTTATCCTTCAGTGCCAGGCGGTCCACCTGGGCGTTCTCGCCCTTGGTGAACATGCGGCGCTCCATGCGCACGGTGACGCTGTCCTTGTTGAAGAGGTCACGCACGGTGGCCGTCCAGCGGCTCTCATCCACCTTCTTGACGGCCTTCTTCACAGCCTTGACATCCTTGGCATTCTGGCAATAATAGACCATTCCGCGAAAGTGCGGTTCGCTCCAGGCATACTTCTTCTTGTTGGCCTTGAAGTACTTCTGGATGCCCACGGTGTCTGTCTTGGCAGGCTCCCACACCTCGCGCGAGCACTCCTCAAAGAGGAGCAGCCCCTCATAATACTCCTGCACGAGATACTTCAGGTTGAGGTCCTGGGCACAGAGCCGCTCGGTCTCCTCGTCCAGGATCTGCTCCACGGTTTTCTGCGAGCCCGACTGCTGTGCCATGGAGTCGAGCACGCTGGCCGACAACTGGTTCTCCAGTCCCTGGCTCTCCAGGTATCGCTGGATGTTGGGCTTGAGCTGCTCATAACTCTCCAGGGGCTTCTTGGCCAGCAACTTGACCACATGGTAGCCCACGGTGGAGAGGAACGGCTGGGAGTACTGCCCCACCTCAAGCGAATAGGCCACGTCCTCAAACTCCTTGAGTGTCTGGTTGGGGCCTATCCAGGGGAGCACCCCTCCACGAGCGGCTGTCTGCGGTTCCTGTGACACCTGCTTGGCCAGTTCGGCAAAGTCTGCCCCCGCCTGCAGTGCGGCATACACGGAATCAATCCGCACCTTGACCGCCTCCTGCTCCTGCGGGGTCGCGTTCTGCGGCACGCGCAGGAATATATGGGCCACCTGGAGCAGTTCCTTGCCCTCCAGGCTGGCCAGGATGCGGTCATAGTAACTGCGGCACTCGCTGTCAATGGCCCCTGCGGGGATGAGCAGAGGGCGTATCTGCTGGTCGCGATAGAGGCGGAACTCCTTGAGGAAACTGCTCAGGGTGTCCAGGTGCGCGTCCTTGGCAGCCTGCACCTTGAGCTTGTAGTCGGCATAGAGCTCGGCATACTCCTCCACGCTCTTCTTATCGACCACCCCCTCAGCGTTGTTCTTATTATAATTGTACTCAAACTCACTGCGTGTCACGGGCTGTCCGTTCACACGCATCACCACAGGGTCGTCCTCGGCGTGCAGGCTTGAGCCGCATGCCAGGATGAGCAGGAGCAGCAGGGTCTTCTTCATCTGTATGCGCTATTGGTTACTGGGGGCGGCTGTAGTTGGGTGCCTCACTGGTGATGGTCACGTCGTGGGGATGGCTCTCCAGCACACCGGCATTGGTGATACGCACGAACTTGGCATCATGCAGAGCCTCGATAGTGTGCGCTCCGCAATAGCCCATGCCGCTGCGCAGTCCGCCTATCAACTGGTAGATGACCTCCTGCACAGAGCCCTTGTAAGGCACGCGGCCCGCAATGCCCTCGGGCACGAGTTTCTTCACATCCTTCACGCCAGCCTGGAAGTAGCGGTCCTTGCTGCCGCACTCCATGGCCTCCAGCGAGCCCATGCCACGATAACTCTTGAATTTACGGCCATTGTAAATGATGGTGTCGCCAGGGCTCTCCTCGGTGCCAGCCACCAGCGAGCCTATCATCACGCAGTAGCCACCGGCAGCCAGGGCCTTGACCACATCACCGCTGTAGCGCAGGCCGCCGTCGGCGATGATGGGCACACCAGTGCCCTCCAGAGCCTTGGCCGCGTCATAGATGGCACTCAACTGGGGTACACCCACACCGGCCACCACACGGGTGGTGCAGATGCTGCCCGGGCCTATGCCCACCTTGATGCCGTCGGCACCGGCATCCACCAGCATGCGTGCGGCCGCGCCAGTGGCCACGTTGCCCACGACAATATCCACATTGGGGAAATTCTTCTTGGCTTCCTTCAGTTTCTCCACCACATACTTGCTGTGCCCGTGCGCGGTGTCTATCACGATGGCATCCACTCCAGCATCCACCAGAGCCTGCATGCGCTCCAGGGTGTCGGCAGTCACGCCCACACCGGCGGCCACGCGCAGGCGGCCCAGGCTGTCCTTGCAGGCCATGGGCTTGTCCTTGGCCTTGGTGATGTCCTTGTATGTGATGAGTCCCACGAGTTTGTTGTCCTCGTCCACCACTGGGAGTTTCTCTATCTTGTTCTCCTGCAGAATCTTCGCTGCAGCAGCCAGGTCGGTCTTGGCATGAGTGGTGACAAGGTTGTCGCTGGTCATCACCTCCACGATGGGACGGCTCATGTTCTGCTCGAAGCGCAGGTCACGGTTGGTCACGATACCCACCAGGTGACGCTCGCCATCCACCACAGGTATGCCACCGATGTGGTACTCGGCCATGAGCGCAAGGGCATCCTCGACCTTTCCATCACGGCGGATGGTCACGGGATCGTATATCATGCCGTTCTCGGCCCTCTTCACGATAGCCACCTGACGTGCCTGCTCCTCGATGCTCATATTCTTGTGTATCACGCCGATGCCACCCTCACGAGCGATGGCGATAGCCATAGTCGATTCGGTGACTGTGTCCATAGCGGCTGTCACGAACGGAATCTTGAGCTCGATGTTGCGCGAGAAGCGCGTGGTCAATTCCACCGTGCGGGGCAGCACTTCTGAATAAGCGGGAATCAGCAGGACGTCGTCATAGGTGAGACCGTCCATTACAATCTTGTCTGCAATAAATGAAGCCATAACCTTTAGTTTATATTGCGTGCAAAGATATGAAAATTTATCGAGGGCAGGAGCCCTTCACGGCACTTGATTTAACATGCTCGTCCTTTTTATGATATTTTTAGAGAGGAGTCGCGGATGGAGCCCCCTGCCGACCTCCTCCAAGGGGGAGGCAGACTTCCTGCACCATGGCCAGAGGGGGCCGGAACGCTCACCCATGGGAGGGCGGCTCAGCACATCGGTCCACACAGCGCGGTGCATGCGCAGTTACATGCCGCTGCGTGGGCCGATGCAGGCGCATGCGTAGGCCGATGCAGCGCGCTGCGTTGGTCCACGCGGCGGCATGACTTTTCCAGGGGGCTACGGATTGCCCTGCCATGGAGCGAAATCAGCCGTGACGAGGAAGCGGGCGTGCCATTGGGCAGGGCTGTGCCCTCCCCCACTCTGACGGACATGCGGTGGCCTGGGGAATGGAGGTAAACGGCACGAGGCAGACTGTCCGCCCGCTTTCTCGAGGAGTCCCCAGTGGCTGAATTCTGAGGTGCGGCTGGGGACGAGGTGCGCGTCAGGGCACAACGGATGGGGCGGGAAGAGAAAGGAAAGGCCGCTGTCCCCCTCCCGTGAGGAAGGAACAGCGGCCCACAATGGTCGTTTCCAAATTTGTGCCAGCGTCGTCCGCGCCCAATGATGGAGGGAGGGACTGTCAGTTGGCGTAGTCAGAGAGGAACTGCACACGCACGAGACGCACCTCCTCCTCGGTATAGTCCCCGCCCAGCTCATCCAGAGCCTCGTCCAGGTCATCCGTCTCTGAGTCCTCCAGGAAGTAGTCATAGATGTCCTGCATGTGGTCGTCATCCATCACCTCCTCCAGGTAATACTTGATGTTTATCTTGGTTCCGCTATACACGATGGCCTCTATCTCGTCAAGCAACTCGTCCATGCTCAGGCCCTGGGCATGCGCCAGGTCGTCCAGCATGACACGGCGGTCGATGGCCTGTATGATATCGACCTTGCGCTTGCTCTTGTTCACCAGCGTGCGCACACGCAGGTCATCGACAGGCTGTATGTCGTTCTCCTCGCAGTAGTCCTGTATCAACTTGCAGAATTTCTTGCCGTAACGGAGCACCTTGCCCTCGCCCACGCCCCTCACGTTCTGCAACTCCTCGACTGTGGTCGGGCAGAAGGTGGCCATGTCCTCAAGGGACACGTCCTGGAAGATGACGTATGGCGGCACGCCCTTCTCGTTGGCGATGTCACTGCGCAGGCCGCGCAGCATGGCCAGCAGTCCCTCGTTGAGCACTGATGTCTCGGCACCATCAGCATCAGCATCAGCATCAAACTCATTGTCCTCAAGCATCTGGAAGGGGGTGGGATTCTTGAGGAAGGCCTTGCCCGAGGGTGTAAGGCGGAGCAGACCATAATTCTCCACCTCCTTGCTGATGTAGCCGGCTATCATGGCCTGGCGTACCAGGGAGTTCCAGAAGTGCGCCTCGTGGTTGTCGCCACAGCCGAAGCACTCGAGTTCGCCGTGCCTGTGGGCCTGCACCTCGTCAGTCTCGCGACCCGTGAGCACATCCACGACATAGTTGGCCTTGAACTTGTCCTTGAGGGCGGCCAGCACGGTGAGCACCTTGCAGAGGTCCTCTGTGGCCTCTATCTTGTTATGGGGATGGCGGCAGTTGTCACAGTTGCCGCAGTTGTCGCGGTCATACTCCTCGCCGAAGT
>CAVKOT010000006.1:0-32059 GCA_963658045.1 Opitutia bacterium UBA4654 | reverse complement strand
AAGATACTTCTTTTGAGGAAATTCCTTTTCTCAAACCACTTACTTTTGACTATAATTTTGAACAGCTACTTACAAAAAAAGGCTTGCCGGCCTGGGGGACATAAGTATCCCCCATGGCCGGCAAGCCTTGGCATATCGCCCGACTGATTACAGTGAGTTGGCGGTCAGGATGAGCACGAGCAGGCCCAGGATGGCGTACAGCTCGGGGAACACAGCCAGCACCATGGTGGTACCGAAGGCATTGTGTCCTGCGCCAATGGCACTGATACCATTTGCGCAAACCTTAGCCTGACGGATGGCCGAGAACAGGGCTACCAGACCCAGGGCCAGGCCCACGCCGAAGATGGCGCATGCGGCAGGCATCTGGATGCCAGGCTGAACCTTGCTGTTGAGCATGAAGAAGCCCACGAAGCCGTACAGGCCCTGAGATGAGGGCAGGGCGGACAGACCCATGTAGGCACCGCTGGCCGAGGGGTTCTTCTTGAAGGCACCGATGGAGGCGTTACCACAGATGGTCACGCCATAAGCACTGCCAATACCAGAGAGGGCAACGCAGAGCGCAACGCCCAGATAAGCTAAAAAGATTTCCATAAACTTGTTTGTGTTATTGATTATTACTTATTGTATTCTTTCTTGAAGGGCTTGTACTCCTTGCCACCACCCTCGAAGTCGGCATTCTTGAAGAACTCGACAAAGGTCAGTCGCATGGGATGCACGAAAGCCGATATCATGCTCAGGGCAAAGGTGATGCCATGTCCTGCTATCAGGATAAGGAACATGGGCACCCAGCGCACATAGAAGGGCAGGCCCGAGGTCATGTCTATGGCCAGCGAGTTGAACACGCCGCCCAGCACGCCGCCTGTGAGTCCGAGGGCAAACAGACGGATGTAACTCAGCAGGTCACCCAGCAGGCCAGTGGCCATGCCATAGGTGGCCCACACGCCACCGCCGATGTTGCTCAGCAGTCCCAACGCGGGCTTCTTGTAACTCCCAGGGGAGTTGTAGAAGAAGATGCCCAGTGCGCACACGCCAATCAGCCCCAGCAGCACATGCTGCACAGCCCCAGGCAGTGACACCCCACAGGCAGGCAGGCCATAGAGGATGACGGCCAGTATGATGGCTGCCACCCAGCAGAAGGTGCTGATGCCGTAGGGCAGGCCGTAGTTCTTGACAGCCTTGCACCCCTTGAGCACCATGCCCAGGAGCACCTGTACCAGTCCTATCAGCACCGAGAGAACCATCATGGGCGAATAGCCGAAGATGGGGCCCACACCGTTGTCATTGAGGAAATAGGGCTTCACAGGGGCCAGGAACGCCCAGTCCTGCTGGCTGAGGTCGATGCCGAAGAAGGTGCCCATGAGCAGTCCGCAGACGATGGTCATTCCCCCCAGCCAGGCCATGAGCTTGCCATAGTTGCGCAGGTTGGGCTTGCCATACTTTGCCACGGCCAGTCCACCCAGCAGCACCAGCAGTCCATAGCCACCGTCGCCCAGACAGAGGCCGAAGAACAGCATGAAGAAGGGGGCGAAGAAGACCGAGGGGTCCAGGTCGTGGTAGTTGGGGAGGGAGTACATGCGCAGGATGGGTTCGAAGAGCGTGGTGAACTTTCCGTTGGTGATCTGCACAGGCACATCGTCCTCAAAGGCCGGGTCTTCCATATTATAATAGATATGGTCGGCATCCAGCCTCTCACACAGGGGCTCTGTGCGGTCGGCACGCACCCATCCCACCATCAGGCGCAACGCGTCACCCGCCACACGCTCGTCGCTCAGATGCACCTGTTCCAGTTGGATGGAGTCACGCGTCTGGGTCTGTCCGTCAATCAGCAGAGTGCGCAGGTTGGCCTCGATGTAGAGCAACTCGCCATGCAGGCAGTCAAGCTCGTGTGAGACCCTTGCTGACTCTGCACGCTTCTGGTCCAGCGAGCCCTGGGGCAGGAATATCTGCTCGGCCTCGATGTCGGGCTTCTGCTCGCTGAAGGTCAGGAAGTAGGTGCTCTTGTCCTGCTCACCCACGGGGATGGCGAAATACTTGTCGGCCCACTCCTGCTTGAAGAACTTGGTGCTGCAGCGGTAGAACGCGACCGTAAGGCCAGTGGCCTGGGCCAGGTTCTGCAGGGCCTGCATGTCGAAGTTGCCCCACGGCTCCAGCGTGCGGATGTCCTTCTCCACAGCGTCACGCTCGTGCATCAGTGCCTGCTCCTCATGCTGGATATCCTCCACGCGCTTGAGCAGAACCTCCGCGTCACTGGCGTTTTCGCTGGCCGTGGCATGCTGCTCCACCTTGTAGGTCTGCGCGGCGGTATCAAGCACCTTGAGCGCAGCGGTGTACCGTGCCTCCAGGTCCATGACCTTCTGCAGTTCGGGGCTCGACGCCCCCTGCTGCAGCTGCTGCACATGCACGACCCCCTGCTGACGCAGGGTGTTGATAAATCCGTCATATTCCTTGTCAGTCACCAGGAAGGTGAGCTTCTTCATTCTCTCTATCATGCAGTGGCCTCCTTTCTCTTCTCCTGCAAGGCTTTCAGTATCTTCTGCGAGGACTTCGAGAGGTTCTCCTCGTCCTCCATGAAGCGTTTGATCTTGCGCACGGCCTCCTGATAGCCAGGTATCTGCACCTTCTCAAAGAGGTTGACCTTCTGGGTCGTCTTCTTCCTGGCATGTTCCAGCAGGTGCAGCTTGGCCTCCACAAACTCACGCTCCACGGCAGTCTTGGCCAGTCCCTGCAGCAGGCTGATGCCATCGAAATACCACTTGGGCGCGCTGAACAGGCCAAAGGGGCGCACCTCGAGCTCAATGTTGTTGAGCACCGGCACCCTCACGCCCGCTATCTTGCGGACACCCAGTTGCACGTCGCGCAGGCTCACCAGCGAGGTGTCAAACTCCCCCCACAGTGCATACATGCGCTCGTAGCCAGCAATCTGCGTCTCCAGCAACTGCTCCAGGCGTGTGGCCTCTTCCTTGCATTGCTTCACTTCCAGCCTCAAGGCAGTCTCCTTGCTCTTGATAATGGGCAGGGTGCGCTGTCGCATCTTGAGATTCTTCTCCAGCTGCTGTAGCGAAGTCTTGTTGTATTGAAACTTTATTGCCATAGTAGTAATCCCCCTCTGCACCCCCGCCATGGGGAATGACGCATACAGGGGACATTATTGTTGTTCTACACTCTTGTTTACCTTATTATACTTTAAGGAAGCCTTACCCACCAGCGTCCGATTGGTGCTCCACTCTGCCGCAGGGGCTTGATGACCCTGGGGCGGGAGCGCCGAAAGCACGGTGCGAAGGCTCCTCCCCCCTGGGGGGAGGCTGGGAGGGGGCTCCTTGCCCTCCCCTTACTTCCAGTATATGTCGGTGAACTCCTTCTTGATGTTGACCTCCTCCAGCTTGAAGTACTTGCGGAAGAGTCCCCATGTGACATCGAGCATCTCCTCAGTGTTGAGGTTCACGTCTATGGCGAGCAACTGTGTGGCATAGTCCTTGGCAAACTCCAGACAGCGGTTGTCATAGTCGGTCAGGTCGAATCCGTTCTCCAGTTTTGTCTTTGCGTTGGCCGCATCGGCGTAGAGTCGGATGGCAGCGTTCATCACCTGTGAGTGGTCGGCTCGTGTCTTCTTGCCGGCCACAAGCTGCTTCAGGCGCGACAGGGAGCGGAAGGGGTCGATGATGACCTTGCCCACATCGCTGTCCCTGCGCAGGTAGAGCTGGCCCTCGGTGATGTAACCCGTGTTGTCAGGCACGGCATGCGTGATGTCGCCACCGCTCAGCGTGGTCACGGCAATGATGGTGATGGAACCTCCGCCCACGCTCTCGGGGAACTGCACGGCCTTCTCGTAAATCTTTGCCAGGTCGGAGTAGAGCGAGCCGGGCATAGAGTCCTTTGAGGGAATCTGGTCCATGCGGTTGCTCACGATAGCAAGTGAGTCGGCATACGAGGTCATGTCCGTCAGCAGCACCAGCACGGTCTCATGCTTCTCGACAGCGAAGTACTCGGCTGCTGCCAGCGCCATGTCGGGCACGAGCAGACGCTCCACAGCGGGGTCCTCGGTGGTGTTGATGAAGGAGATGATGCGGTCGAGCGCGCCTGCGTTGGAGAATGTGTTGCGGAAGAAATAGTAGTCATCGTTGGTCATTCCCATGCCTCCCAGGATAATCTTGTCGGCCTTTGCACGCATGGCCACCATGGCCATCACCTCGTTGAAGGGCTGGTCGGGGTCGGCAAAGAAGGGAATCTTCTGGCCAGAGACCAGCGTGTTGTTCAGGTCGATGCCCGCAATACCCGTGGCGATAAGCTCGCTGGGCTGCTTGCGTCGCACAGGATTCACGCTGGGGCCACCTATCTCCACCTCCTTGCCCTCGATGGCAGGACCGCCGTCGATGGGCTCACCATAGGCATTGAAGAAGCGTCCTGCCAGTTGCTCACTCACCTTCAGTGTGGGAGCCTTGCCCAGGAATGTCACCTCCGCATTGGTGGGGATGCCACCGGTGCCCTCAAACACCTGCAGTGTGACCTCATCGCCAGAGATGCGCACCACCTGGGCCAGCTTGCCGTCGATGCGCGCAAGCTCGTCATAACCCACGCCCTTGGCCTTGAGCATGCAGGTGGCCTTGGTTATCTGGCTTATTTGCGTATATACTTTTTGAAATGCTGTTGCCATAGTCTATCACTTTTGAATTATGAATCAAGAATTATGAGTTGACCTGCCCGGCAGACCGGGACAACCAATGCATACCTCTTAATTCAAAATTCTTAATTATTACTTAATCATTGCCTCCACCTGTCGCTTGTAGTCGGCATACTGCTCGCTCTGGTAGGCCGAGTAGTTCATCTGCTTGCAGAGGTTTATCATCTTCTTGAAGTAATCGGTCACCTCAAGGAAGGTGTCAAACTTGTAGTCGTCCTTGTCACAGATTGCGGTCACGAGGTTGAGCAGTTCCTCCTGGCGGGGCAGCGGTGTCATGGCGTCAATCTCGTCAAATGCGTCCTGCTGCAGAATAACATAGTCGATAACTTCGCTCTTCCAGAAAGTCACATGGTACTCCACTGGCACGCCGTCGTCACCCAGGATGTTGATCTGCTCTGCTATCTCCTTGCCTCGCTGCATGCGGGTCTTGAGTTTCATCACTTTGGGAATCCACTCACCGTTGATGTGCTTGGCGATGTAGTCGGCAAACTCTGGATACTCCAGGTATTTGGAGTAGGAGTCGATGGGATTCACGGCGGGATAGCGCTTCTTGTCGGCACGGTCCTGCTCCAGTCCGTAGAAGCAGCGCGCCACCTTCTTGGTGTTCTCGGTCACAGGCTCCTTCAAGTTACCGCCTGCGGGCGACACCGTTCCCAGGAAGGTCACGGAGCCCACCTGTCCGTTGCGCAGCTTGACGTAGCCCGCACGGCCATAGAAGTTGGAGATGAGCGCGCCCAGGTCCATGGGGAAGGCATCAGGACCAGGCAGTTCCTCCATACGGTTACTCATCTCACGCAATGCCTGGGCCCAGCGCGAGGTAGAGTCAGCCATCAGCAGCACGCGCAAGCCCATCGTGCGGTAGTACTCTGCCATGGTCATGGCGGTATAGACCGAGGCCTCACGCGCTGCGACAGGCATGTTGCTGGTGTTGGCTATGATGATGGTGCGCTCCATCAGCTTGCGGCCAGTGTGCGGGTCAACCAGTTCGGGGAACTCTGAGAAGATTTCCACCACCTCGTTGGCGCGCTCACCGCACGCCGCGATGATCACGATGTCGGCCTCGGCTTGCTTGGATATGGCATGCTGGAGCACCGTCTTACCCGTACCGAAGGGGCCGGGGATGAAGCCCGTTCCGCCCTCGACGATGGGGTTGAACGTGTCAATGGTACGCACGCCGGTCTCAAGCAGCTTGAATGGACGGGGCTTCTCGGCATAGTTGGTCATGGCAAACTTCACCGGCCAGTGCTGCACCATATCGACCTTTACCTCGTTGCCCTTCTCGTCCTCGAGCACGGCCACCACGTCGTGTATCTTGTACTTGCCTGCGGCTGCCACGCTCTTGACAGTGGCAAAACCCTTCATCTGGAAGGGCACCATTATCTTGAGCTGCTGGTGGTTCTCCTCCACCTGCCCCAGCCAGTCACTCTCCTGCACGCGGTCACCCGGCTTGGCGAGGGGTGTGAAGTCCCACTCGCGGTCAGCATCCAGCGGCTCGGTGTATTGGCCGCGCTTGAGGAACACTCCCTCCATCTTGTCCAGGTCATTCTGCAGGCCGTCATAGTTCTTGCTGAGCATGCCGGGCCCCAGTTGGATTTCGAGCATGTGTCCGGTGAACTCCGCCACGGCACCCACTTTCAAGCCACGGGTGCTCTCGAACACCTGCACATAGGCATCCTGCCCCGTGACCTTGATGACCTCGGCCATCAGTCGGTCGCCTCCTGTCTCTATGTAGCAGATTTCCCCCTGCATCACAGGTCCGTCCACACGGATTGTGACCATGTTGGAAACCACGCCACTTACAGTTCCTTTTGTCATGTGATATGTCTTTTATTATTTACTTCTGAATAAACTCCTCGGGGACGCGGGCCTGCGAGCGCAGGTTCTCGATAATCTGGCGGAAGGTCTCCTTGCCAGTCTGCACATCCAGCCTTGCCCAGCGATACTGCATCTCCAGCTTGCAATGGTAGGCAAAGACGGCATCGATGGAGAATGGGTTGAAGAAGGTGCGCTCATCGAGCCACAGCCACTTGAAGGCATCTATCATCTTCTCCTTCCTTACCGGGTCACTCTCATCCACTATCTTCATCAGGTCGCGCACATAGTCAAACTCGTGCGTGAGGTCAAAGTCATGCGTCTTGTTCTCCCGTATCATCTCCTGCACCTCGCCGTCGCCCTTGATATAGTCGGCCACGTTCCATCCGTTCTTGCGTGCCAGCATGGCCGTGAGTATGTTCGTGACATCCAGGTTGAGCTGGTACCAGTCACGCATCATGCGGTCGGGACAGGTGGTGATGGCATAGCGCAGGAACTGGTAGGCCATCTCGTCCTCCGGGAAATAGTCCTTACGGTCCTTGTTGTAATTGTATTCGCGGGCAAAGATGCTCATGAAGGCCGGGAAGCGGTGCACGTTGAAGTTCATCTCCCTGGCACTTGTGATGAGATCCTGGTACTGCTCCATGGTGTAGTTGCCGTAGAGGTGTATCTTCGCGTCGGGGTCTTTGAGCAACTTCACAAGGTTGATGCAGTCCAGCCTCAGGTAGAAGTAGGAGAGGAGATGGCGGTCATGGTCTGACAACTCACTGTCACACCACTCCCTCAGTTCCTCAAAGGAGAAGCCAGGCTGGGTGTCTGCCAGGTCAAGGTCAGGCAGTCCCGCTCCCAAACAATAATAATTCCCCATGTGTATGCTTGTTACTTTAACTTGCTGTCCTTGGCTCCCCCACTGCCGCCCCATCGGGCTCCCGGCAGGGGAGTCTCATGCCGCGGGGGTGCTCAGAAGAGCATCTCCACGAGTTGCGGACGCAGGAAACTCTTGAAATAATCCTCAAACTCCTCGCGGCCGAAGTTCACCTTGTAACTTCCGTCAGCGGGCGCGATGGTCAGCAGGGTGTCCTTGCCGCTCACCTGCTTGATGGTGACTCCCTTGTCAAGGAGGTCCTTGGCCTTGGCGGCAAAGTACTTCCTCAGGTTGTCAGCCTCGGCTGTGCTGAGCACCACAGGGCCGTCCCCTGCCCACTTGCTTGCCAGTTCCACGGCAAACTTTGCCAGGAAGTCGGGGTCGTTCACCAGTCCCTTGACAGCCTCGTCCACGGTGTTGGCGGTCAGCACATTGGCTATCTCGCTCCTCAGGGCGTTGAGTGCCTGGCTGGTGTAGAGTTTCAGCTCACTCTTGGTGTTGGCATCCAGTTCGGCTGCCTTCTTCTTGGCCTGTGCCTCGATGGCCTGTGCCTGCTCGCGGGCATTGTCCAGGATTTTCTGTGCCTCGGCCTCAGCCTCGGCCTTGATTTTCGCTGCCTCGGCCTGACCACGCTCCACACCCTCGTGATAGAGCTTCTCTGTCAGTTCTTGAATCTTCTCCATTCTGTATCTTTCTTTTTGTTCTATTCTCTCATCCAAAGTGCCTTACGGCACTGCTAAGTTAGGCTTTTCTGGGCATTCGGTGTCATTCATTTCACAATCATTGACTTAAAAAGTGTCAATATTGGATGTTTCGACCACCCTTCAGCCGAAATCGACCATCCCGCGAGGTCTCCTGCGAGCACTCGCGCGGCACTCACTCCGCACCCTGTGACCGGTATGCGGAAAGCCCCTTGTGCAGGAAGTCCATATATGCCTCCACGCTCTCGTCAAAGGCGTAGGAGGGGGCCAGGGGCTTCCCCTCATTGTCAAGCAGGACATAGAAGGGCTGGGCATTGGCCCCGAACTTCACCCGCTGCAGGTAGCTCCACTTGTCGCCCACCGTGCGCAGGCGGGTCGGTGCCCCGTTCTCGCTCACTGTGAGCACGCTGTCAAGGGCAGTCTTCTCGTCCACATACAGCGAGATGAGCACATACTGGTCACGTATGGTGGAGGCCACCTGCGGGTCGGTCCACACGGCTGCCTCCATCTTGCGGCAGTTGACACAGCCATAGCCTGTGAAGTCAAGCAGCACAGGCTTGTGGTGCTGGCGGGCATAGGCCATGCCCTCCTCGTAATCAGTAAACTGCGCACGCACCTCCTCGCCGCCGCCCAGGCGGAAGTCCTGGGTGCTCATGGGGGGCGCGAACGCGCTCACGGCCTTGCAGGGCGCGCCCCACAGGCCGGGTATCATGTACAGGGCAAAGGCAAAGTTGGCCAGTGCCATCAGGAAGCGGGTCACGCCCGTGCGGGTGTGCATCACCACCTCGCCCATCTCGTCATACTCGTCCTCGTCATGCGGGAAGCGTATCCACCCGATGAGGTAGGCTCCCAGAAGGGCAAAGAGCACAATCCAAAGGCAGAGGAACACCTCACGGTCCAGGATGTGCCAGCCGTAGGCCAGGTCGGCCACGGAGAGGAACTTCAGCGAGAAGGCCAGTTCCACAAAGCCCAGGCACACCTTGATGCAGTTCATCCACCCCCCGCTCTTGGGCGCGCTCTTGAGCCAGGCGGGGAAGAGGGCAAACAGGGTGAAGGGGAGAGCCAATGCGAGGGCAAATCCCAGCATGCCCACAGCGGGAGCCAGCAGCGCGCCGCTCGTGCTCACCTCCACCAGGAGGAAGCCTATGATGGGGCCTGTGCAGGAGAAACTCACCAGGCTCAGCGTGAAGGCCATGAGGAAGATGCTCAGCAGACCGCTGGTGGCCTCGGACTTACGGTCCACGGCATTCGTCCAGCGACTGGGCAGGGAGAGTTCAAACCCGCCCAGGAAACTGGTGCCGAAGAGCACCAGGAGCAGGAAGAAGAAGATGTTGAACACGGCATTGGTGCTCAGCGCGTTCAACTGGCTCGCGCCGAAGAGCGCGGTGACTATCAGGCCCAGGAGCACATAGATGACCACGATGCTGACCCCGTAGGTCATCGCGTCGCGCACGCCCTGGCGGCGGTTGTCCTTGCTCCGCTTGAGGAAGAAGCTCACCGTCATGGGGATGATGGGCCACACACAGGGGGTGAGCAGGGCCACCAGGCCGCCCAGCAGACCCAGCAGGAAGATGCCCAGCAGACTCCTCTCGCCCAGCGAGGTGCTGGCCCCAGCCTGTCGCAACTCATCGGTGACGGGTGTCCACAGGTCGGCAGAGCCAGGCATGTCCGTGGCCTGCACGGCCGGCATGCCCGCGCTGTCACCCGCCACTGCATCCACCGCCAGGGTGTCGGCAGCCGTGTCGCCGGGCTCGCTCTCGCCCGCATCGCACTTGGGCGCGGCCTTTCCCACAAGGGAGAAGTCCACGTTGGTGGGCGGCATGCAGTTCTCATCATTGCACGTGCCATAGGTCAGGTAGCCCTGCACGGAGTATTGTGCGGCGGTGATGGTGAAGGTTTGCTCAAAGGTGGCCTTGCCCTCCATGTAACTCACCTCCATGTCAAACATGGGGTCCTGGGCACGGTGCACCTTGCCAGTGGCGCGCAACGCGCCCTCGGGCTTCAGCCCCTCCATCTTCTCGACATGCAGGGTGGCAGCCGTGGGGCCACCGTCGGGGATGTCAGTCCCATACACGTGCCAGCCAGGCTCCACCTGCCCGGTGAAGCGCACCAGGAACTTTCCGCCAGACACCTGGTCGCCCGACACTGTAAACTTGACAGGGGCGTGCATCTGGGCCAGGCTGGACAGACAAACGCCCAGGACGGCAAGCAGCAGCAGTGATGCTCTTCTCATATAATCTCTATATTGCATTTCGGGTACAATTGCTCTGATGTGCAAACTTACGAAAAAAACGGCAAAACCCGCTGTGCAGGCCGCCGTTTTTTGCCCTTGTGTGCACCCCCGCGCACGCCACATGTCACTATGGGGTTCCTGCCTGTGCGGCATGGTAAAAGAGGCATGCCGATGCGTGGGCCATCGCAGGGGCATGCGTGAGTCATCGCAGGGGCATGCGTGGGACAACGCAGGGGCATGCGCTCACACACGCGCCAGGCCACCCTTCTCCACGCAAAACCGCTCCCCTGCCTGCCATCCATCATGGCGAGGCGGGGGAGCGGCCTTCTCACGCCAGCACGATGCCGGCTTGCGGGGGTGCCAGGGCTTATTCGGAACGCTTGGCGCGCGAGCGGCGCAGGCTGACGACCACAGCGGCGATGGCCAGGCCCACGAGCAGGCCGAGCGCAACGTAGGCAATGGTCTCGGTCACATGCACGCTCTTGGGGTCAAAGGTCATCACTATCTGGTGCTTGCCGGCAGGCACACGGATGGCGCGCAGCACGTAATCGACACGGGCGACGGGGGTCTCCTGCCCATCGACGGTGCACGTCCACCCCGGATAGTAGATGTCGCTGAACACCACCACACCGCCCCGGGCCGAGGTGGCCTCGTAGGCCAGGCGGTTGGCCTCATACTCCTTGAGCACCACTCCCGACTGGGTGCCCTGGCTGGTGGCGGTGCCCAGGATGTCGCGGAAACGCTCGTCGGCCACGGCCGTCTGCTTGGGATTGACGCTGTGCAGGGCGGCCAGCTCGGCATCGGCATCGCGCACATACTGGATGTCGGAGGCAAACCAGGCGTTGCCGGCTGCCCATGGGTTGGGCACGGCCACCTTCTTGCCGTCCTGGCTGCCCATGATGACCCAGGCGGTGTTGAGCATGTTGAGCACGGGGAACAGGCTGTCGCCGTTGCACTTGGTGAGGTCACCCTGGGTGTTGACGATGGCGGTGCTGATGTGCCCCATCTCCTTTTGCAGGTGCTCCTCGATGAGTTCCTGGTAGCGGCGGAGCTTGGCGGGATGGTATCCGCCGATGCTCTTGTGGTAGTATGAGGTGGTGTTGTCGTTGAAGGTGCTCACGGTGAGGTTGAGCACGCGGTTGTATGCGCCCTTGTTCTCCTGCAGGATGAGGTTGTCAGCCTCGCTGGGCTGCAGGGCCTGCTGGGTGGCCGAGGGGGCAGAGAACATGCTGTCGTTGAGGTAACGCTTGTTGATGCCCCACATGTCGGCCAGGCACAGGATGACGAGGCAGGCCACCATGGGCACCTCTTTGATGCGTCTGAAGCGGTAGGCCAGGAGCACGAGGGTGCCCACGCCCACCACGATGAAGCTGCGCATGGCATCGGCCGTGAACATGGCACGGCGCATCTCGCTCATGTTGCGCAGGATGTCACCGGCAATCTGCTGGGGGATGTAGCCGGCCTGGACATACTGCTGCATGTAGTTGTGGTCGGCGGTAGAGAGGTAGTCGCCAAAGAATGTGTCGGGCATCAGCCAGAAGAGCAGGGCCACGCCTCCCGTAAGCAGGAAACTCACGGTAAGGTAATGCTTGCGGGGGAAATGCAGCCGCGCGCTGCGCCCCTCCAGGCATGAGGGCTGCTCGACCAGCGTCTTGAGGGCGAGCATGGCCAGCAGGGGGATGGTGAACTCGGCGATGACCAGTATGCTGGCGACGGTGCGGAACTTGTCATACATGGGCACATAGTCCAGGAAGAAGTCGGTGAAGCCCATGAAGTTCTTGCCCCACGAGAGCAGCACGCTCAGCACCGTGGCGGCCAGCAGGCACCACTTCATGGGGCCGCGCACGATGAAGAGCCCCAGCACGAAGAGCATCAGCACGAATGCGCCCACATAGACGGGGCCACTCGTGCCAGGCTGCTCGCCCCAGTACTGGGTGAAGGCCTGATAGACGGGAGCGTAGTTGCTGTTGGCATGCTTCATGGCCGTCTCGCTGGAGGCAAGCGGCATGCTGGCCCCACCCTTGGTGTTGGGCACGAGCAGAGTCCAGGTCTCGCCCAGCCCGTAACTCCACATGGTGATATAGTTGCGCTCCAGTCCGCTGCCCGTCTGGTCAGCAGGATCCTTGGTCTTCTGCGTGAGCTCACTCTTGCCGCGCATGCTCTCCTTGCTGTACTCCCAGGTGTGGTAGAGGTTGCTCAGGTTGATGGCTATGCCTATGAGGCCTGCCACGGCGAAGCACGCGGTGGCCCGTGCCCACCTGGCCAGGGTGTGGTTGCGCACCGCGTCGATAAGGTAGGCGAGTGCCATCAGTCCCATGACAAAGAGGAAGTAGTAGGTCATCTGCACATGGTTGCTCAGTATCTGCATGGCCGTGAACAGGGCGGTGGTGATGAAGCCAGGCAGGTAGCGGCCCCGATAGCAGAGCACCATGCCCGCTATCGTGGGCGGTATGAAACTCAGGGTGAGCAGTTTCCAGATGTGTCCGGCGGCGATGATAATGAAATAGTAACTGCTGAAGGCCCAGAGCACCGCGCCCAGGGCAGCCATCCAGACACGGAAGTCAAAGGCACGCAGCAGGATGTAGAAGCCCAGCAACATCATAAAGACGTAGGCCGCCACGGCAGGGAGGCCCAGTTGATAGACCTTCTCCAGGAACGAGAGGGTGTCTGTGCTGTCATAACTGGGGCTCATCTGGTAGGTGGGCATGCCGCTGAAGAGGGTGTTGGTCCAGCGCGTGCGCTCGCCATGGTGTGTCTCGCGGTAGTGGTTCATCTCCACGCTGCTGCCAGCGGGCGCGCTGTGGTCGTTTCCCGAGAGCACGAGTCCGTCCCTGATGGGGGTGAAGAAGTAGAAGACGCTGATGGCCACAAAGAACACGATGGCCAGCACGTCGGGCAGGATTTTCCTCAACTTGTTCATATCGAATCTGTCTGTTTTCGCTTTTTCATTTGTCATGTCCCTGCCGCGAAGCGTGCTGCAGGGAGTCTCCTTAACTGAAAAAAGCTGCAGCCTCCAGTGGAGGGATGCAGCTTTTGGCTTTCATCTGTGAGCAGAGCTGCGTGTTTTACTTACGCAGACCCAGTGCCTTCACGATTGCACGATAGCGGTTGATGTCACGGCTCTTCAGGTAATTGAGGAGGCTGCGACGCTTTCCCACGAGACCTGTCAGGGCACGCTCGGTGCTGTGGTCCTTGCGGTTCTGCTTCATGTGCTCGGTCAAGTGAGCAATGCGATAGGTGAAGAGTGCGATCTGGCTCTCGGCACTACCGGTGTCCTTGCCACCCTGACCATACTGGGTGAAAATCTCTGTCTTTTTGGCTGAATCCAAATACATGACTTAACTTGTCTTTATGATGAAACTTGTTTGACGTGCTGCACCTCTCGTCGGGACAGCCTCGCAAATGCGGTGCAAAGGTACTAACTTTTTCATTCTCACAGCAAGGAAAGTGGGAAAATATCGCCATGTGACTCATCTCATGGCCATGTGACAGCCTGAGCCACCCCTCTTGGGCAGGCCTTTTGAGGAGATGACGGGCAGCCCCCAGGCACCTGGAAAGCCCTGGGGCTGCCTGCCAGACGTGCGGTCCAGCGGGCAGCCCCAGGAAAGTCATGCCTCCGCCACCAGGGTGGCAGGCGCATGGTCAGCAGGGACGAGACTTGGGCAGGTTGAACACCTCCTGCACGGCCTGCATGGCCTCCTCGGTCATGCCATCGGGCTCAGAGCCCATGTTGCGGGCGCACATGTAGATGTTGGCCGACTTGCAGAGCACATCGGTCTGGTCAAAAGCGTCCATGATGTCCGTTCCCACCGACACGGTGCCGTGCTTCTCCCACAGTACCACGTCGTGTGTCTTGACCTGCTCCAGCGTGGCATCGGCCAACTCTATGCTTCCGGGCATGGCATAGGGAACGACCCCAATGCCCAGGGGGGCAAAGGCCAGCGTCTCGGGAATCATCGACCAGAGCACACGCGTCATCTCGCCAGGGCGCAGGAAACGCTTGATGTGCGACATGGCCACCAGTTCGATGGGGTGTGTGTGCAGCGTGGCCTTGTAGGTGCTGCCCGTCCCTATCAGGTAGTCCTGCAGAGAGAGGTGCGATGGCAACTCGCTCGTGGGCATCACGGCATTGTCGGCTATAATCTCATAGGAGGCACAGTCATCGCAAATGCGTATGACGGCACCATTCTCCATGGGCTGGCGTGCCAGGTCACGCATGCGCTTGCCCGTGCCCTTGGCATAGAAGTACTTGCCCTTGAGGTTGGGCAGGACCTTGCCAATCTGCTTGGCGGGTGCTATCGCGGGCATGGCCTTTATCTCGTCATCGACGAACTCTGTCACGTTGACCGTGATGTTGCCGCCGTTTCGCTCGGCCCACCCTTTCTGCCACAGGTAGCCAGCCACCTCGGCCACCTGGTCTATCACTGCCGCCAGAGCGGGGCGGCCTTCCAAGATACTTTTCATTCTTTACACTTTCTTTAATTGGGTTTTAAGGGGATGAGGTGACAGGGACTTGAGGGCGCAGGGAGGCGAACAGCCCGCCTGCCTAATAACCCAATAACCCCATAACCTAACAACCTCACATCATATATAAGACCTCTCCCGCCCCCAGGGTGGGGAGCGAGAGAGGTTTTGTCCTTTTATGGAATCGCGTTCATCGCCTATGGACAAGGCCTCATATCAGCTGGGGCAGGAAGCAGCTCACGATGAGCACCGCCAGTCCGAGCACGAGCACAGCGATGGTCTTGGGCGAGCATCCCTTCCACTCCTTGAGGATGATGCCCCACACGTTGCTGAACGTGACGTTGAGCGCCATCAGTATGCAGAAGGAGAGTGTCATCAGCGTGGGCGATGACACCAGGTAGCCCTTGGCCAGCGACAGTCCGAAGAACTGGCTGTACCACAACGCGCCTGCCAGCAGGCAGAAGAAGAGATTGTTGACCCACACGCTGCCCTTGGCGTAGTCGCCCCAGGTGTGGTTCCTCTGGTTCTGGCTGAAACAGTAGATGGCATTCGTCACGAAGCCGCCGAGTGTCACCAGGAAAGTGGCTGGCAGGGTCTTGTACATGTCTGGCGTGAGGTCACCGAAGTTGATGCCCTTGCCAAACTCCAGGCCCACATTGAAGCAGCCACTCATGAAGCCGGCCAGCAGCGCGATGGCGAGTCCGCGCGGGAAGTTGAAATCCTTCACCGTCGCTTTCTTCCCCTCCTCTGACAGCATGGAGGCCTTCATGGAGCCGGCCACGCCTATGATGGCGATGCCAAGCAGCGTGACAGCCACGCCTATCAGCACCGACGCGGTGAGGCTGTCCAGTGCGCCCTGTCCGGGAAAGAAGATGTTGAGCAGGACAGGCCCCATGACGGTGCCCAGTCCGGCGCATGTGCCCAGGGCGATACTCTGTCCCAGGGCTACGCCCAGGTAGCGCATGGAGAGACCGAAGGTGAGTCCGCCCACACCCCAGAGCACGCCGAAGAGGATGGTCATGCCGATGTTGAAGGAGTTGTCACTGGTGATGAGCTCGCACAGGCAATGTCCCTCGGGCACGGCCAGCATGGCCCCCACCAGGGGCAGGACCAGCCAGGCGAAGACACCCTGCACAATCCAGTAACTCTCCCAACTCCATTGCCTGATCTTGTTGATGGGCACATAACTGCTCGACTGGCAGAATGCGCCCGCTGCGATAATCAGCAGCCCGATGAGGATGTCCATAGCGCGGGAGTCTGTTTAGCAGCGCTTGCTGGTTACGTTAGCCTCATAGGAGTCAACCTCCTTCATGAAGTCCTGACCCACGGGAACGTTATTACGCACACAGAACTCGTCATAGACAGCCTGCCAGGGCATGGCCTTCTGCTCCTCGATGAGTGCGAGCACGCGGTAGCCCTGTCCCTTGAGCTCTGCCTCGCGGATGGTGGCAGTGGGCTCCAGGAGCGCACGCAGCATGCACTTCTGGGCGGAGCGTGAGCCTATCACATAGGCTCCGATGCGGTTGATGCTTCCGTCGAAGAAGTCCAGACCGTAGTGGACACGGTCGAGAGCGTCAGCACGCACAATCTCGGAGAAGAGTTCCTGTGTGGGGTCATCCATGATGGTCACATGGTCGCTGTCCCAGCGCACGGGGCGGCTCACGTGCAGCATCAGTTCGGGAACGAACTGCAGCACGGCGCTCACCTTGTCGGCGGGGCTCTCGGTGGGATGATAGTGGCCCGTGTCGATGGTCAGTATCTTCTGGTTCTGTGCGGCATAGGCAGTATAGAAGTCGTGTGAGCCCACGGTGAAACTCTCCAGGCCGATGCCGAACACCTTGCCCTCGATGCAGTCCTTCATCATCGGCTGCTTCTTGGCAAATATCTCGTCCAGCGACTTCTTCAGCAGGCTGCGGTAGAGCATGTGGTTCACGCTCACGTCCTTGCAGCCGTCATGCACCCACAGGTTCATGATGCAGGGGTCGCCCTGTGCCTCACCCATGGCGTTGGCAATGTCGCGGCAGCGCTTGGTGTGCTCCACCCAGAAGGCGCGTATGCCCTCGTCGGGGTTTGAGAGAGAGAGGCTCCCGCTCTTGGGATGTGAGAAACTGCTTGAGTTGAAATCGAGCTTGGTGTTGTTCTCCCTCGCCCAGTCTATCCACGACTGGAAGTATTCCACGGTCACCTCATCGCGGTCCACGACCTTGCCCTTGAAGTCACCATATATCTCGTGCAGGTTCAGACGATGGTTGCCAGGTATCAGGCTCTTGGCCTCCAGTATGTCGGCACGCACCTCGTCGATGTTTCTGGCCTTGCCGGGATAGTTTCCCGTGCTCTGGATGCCGCCGCTCAGCGCGCCAGCCTGCACCTCAAAGCCTGCCACGTCATCGGCCTGCCAGCAGTGGAGTGACAGGTGGAAGTCCTGCAGTTGCCCGAGCACTTTCTCGGTGTCAACGCCTATCTCGGCATAGCGCTCCTTGGCTACCTCGTAGGCTTTCTTTACCAATTCTTCTTTCATAACGGATTTCGTTTATTGTTTTTGTATGCTGATGAATTTCTCGTATGCCTTGTCCCACTCGTCGGTGTGCGCTGGCTGGTAGGTGAGCGTCTCGATGCTGCCGGCGATGATGCGGCGCATCTCATACATGTCACCCACCAGTCCGGCCGCCTTGGCCTGCAGCATGATGTTGCCGATGGCAGTGCCCTCAACAGGTCCTGTGATTACAGGCAGGTTGATACTGTCAGCCGCCATCTGCATCAGGTAGTGGTTGTAGGTGCCGCCGCCTATCACATGCAGTCTCTCGATGGGGAAGGGAGCCAGTGCCTTGAGGTAGTCAAGCACCTGGCGGTAGCGCAGGGCAAGGCTCTCGAAGATGCAGCGCGCCATCTGCCTGTGGTCTTCGGGCACAGGCTGGCCTGTCTCGCGACAGAAGCCACGGATGGCCTCCACCATGCTCTCCGGGTTGGCGAAGCGCGGGTCGTCGGGATTGATGAGCGAGCGGAATGGCTCTGCCTCCATGGCCTGGCTGTTTATCTCGTTGACATCAGCAGGCGCGTCAGTCCACTCCTTGCGGCAACGCTCCAGCAGCCACATGCCGCAGATGTTCTTGAGGAAGCGTGTGGTGCCCTCGATACCACCCTCATTGGTGAAATTGTACTGATAACTCTCCTTATTTATTATAGCGTCCTTCACCTCGATGCCCAGCAGGCTCCAGGTGCCACAGCTGAGATAAGCATAACGCTCGTCGCTGGCGGGCACGGCAGCCACAGCAGCACCGGTGTCATGTCCTGCCACCGCCACCACGGGCACTGGGCCCAGGCCTGTCAGTCTCTGCACCTCGGGGGTGAGCACGCCCACCTGGTCACTGGGGTTGACATAGCGTCCAAACTGCTCCTCGGTGAGCCCCACGGCCTTGAGCAGCACGGGGTCGAGCCGTTTGGTGCGCGGGTCGAGCATCTGGCTGGTGCTCAGTATGGTGTACTCACACACGGCCTCACCCGTGAGCATATAGCCGAGCGCATCGGGAATGAAGAGCACCTTACCCGCTGCCTCCAGTGCCGAGTCACCATGCTTACGCATGGCGGCGAACTGGAAGAGGGTGTTGAAGTTCATAAACTGTATGCCTGTGCGCTCATATACCTCCTCCTTGGGGACGGTTTCGAAGAACTCGTCCATGATACCCTCTGTGTGCGGGTCGCGATAGGAGAAGGGGTTGCGCAGGAGGTTGCCGTCCTTGCCCACACACACGAAATCGACTCCCCAGGTGTCAATGCCTATGCTGGTGAGTTCAATGCCCTGCTCGGCCACCTGGCGCAAAGCGCGTATGATTTCATCGTAGAGGGCATAGATATCCCAGTAGAAGTGCCCGCCCAACTGTACAATGTTGTTGGGGAAGCGGGTCAGTTCACGCTGTATCAGTTGGCCGTTCTCCACACTGCCCAGTATGGTACGCCCGCTCGTTGCGCCCAGGTCCACAGCCATAAAGCAGGGACACGAGGCTGTCTTGTTGTGGTTAGTATTCATGTGCTAACAAAGATATTTTTATTCTCTTCAACTACAAATTTAATACCTTTTGCCGACATTTCCCGCACATTTGGCACAGAAAGTGCTCTTTTCGCCCCATCCTGCCTGCCTGGCACGCGCCTCTGGGGGCTCTCTGGATGACCATGGATGCCCGCCAGCCGCCATCTCACTCGCTGACGCGGTGCCTGCCCGGGCCCAGTGTCAGGGTGCGCGCGGTGGTGGGCAGCGTGAGCCGTGCCGTGCTGTTGGCCGGAACGGTCACCCGCAGATCATACCGTCCGTCCCGCCTGCGCCTCAGCGCCACGCTGATGGTGCCGCGCGGGGATGGCTGGCGGATGCTCGCATGGTCCAGTGTGCCGGGCTGGGGGCAGATGGCTATCTCCTCAAAGCCCGGCTTGAGGGGCCGTATGCCCATCAGCCTGCGCGCGATGACGTTGGCCGCCGCCGCGCCCCAGGCATGGTTCCAGTCGAGGTTGGGCTTATAGACGTTGTCCCATGCCTCGGCGGTGATGGTGGAGCCCATGCGCAGCATGTTGTACCAGCTGCGCAGGCCTGTGCCTGCCATCAGGCGCAGGGCGGCCTCGTCGCGGCCCGCCAGGTAGAGCGCGTCGAGCAGGAACTGCGCCCCATAGACGCTGCATGCCATGCCGCGCGACTGCACATGGCTGGCCACGCGCTGCACCCTGTCCTGGGGCACCAGGCCAAATGCCAGGGCAAACATGCTGCTGTGCTGCGAGCAGTGGGCCGAGCCCTCGCCGTCGGTGTATGCGCCCTGGGCCTCATCCCAGAGCAGGCGGTTGACGCTCTGTGCCGTCATCTCGGCCATCTGGCTGTAGCGCAGGCTGTCGGCCTCGTGCCCCAGCGCGCCCGCGATGAGACTCATCATGTGCAGCGCGTCATAGTGATAGGCGTTGACCACAGTGTTGATGTCGCGCATCTCGTGGCCATCGGCCTCGCCTGCCGACTCCTTCTCGATGCCCGCCGCGCCGCTCTGGGGCCAATCGACGATGTCGCGCAGGGCACGCCCCCTGAAGTGTACCGAAGCCCGCACCGAGTCGGTGACCAGCCCGGTGCGGGTGCTCACCAGTCCGCGGCTGTCCCTCAGCGCGCCCAGCGTCTTGGCCCCCAGGTCGGCATAGTAGCGGCGGATGAGCGCGTTGTCACCCGTATATAGATAGTCGAGCCAGGCCATGCGCGGGGTGAGGAGTATCCACTCGGTGGGCCAGGTGGGGTACATGATGAGGTGGGCTATGCTGCGCCGTGCCATGGTGTACTCGCGGTCAGTGGCGTAATGGGAGAGCTGGTTGACCAGTGCGTCGGCCTCATAGGGGATGCGCTCACGGTCACCATCGACATAGATGCCGGCAAAGGTGGTGGCGCGGATGGAGTACTTGCAGAACTCCCACACCTGGTTGAGCACGGTGTCAGAGCAGTGGAAGGCCGACTCCTCCTCGCTGAAGGGCTCGCTCACGGCATCACACCACACGCCTCTCACGCTGCCGCCGCCCTCGACCTCGACATACCGGAAGGGGAACACCTCGCCTATGCTGGCGGGCATGAGTATGGGGGCCACCCCACTCTCGTTGGCTCCAGGGGCGGTGTTTCGGGCATCGGGGCGCAGGACAAGGGGATAGTCATGGGTGCCAGGGCGCAGGGGGATGACATAGGAGGCATAGCGCACCGTGCCCGCAGGCTTGCGGTCAACGCGCCCCTCACACATGGCCTCGCCCAGGTGGACGGTGATGGTGTCGGCCTGCTGGCAGGAACGGACACGCAGGGTGAGCTGTGCGAAGGCATCCCGGCCGAAGTCATAGAGGGAGGTGTGCGGGCTGGGGCGGGTGCTCCGCACGGGTTTCTGACGGGTCTTCATCAGAGGATAGTGGCTGAAGCAGGAGTCCTGGGTGGTGGCCGTGACAAACTCCACAGGCCGCGCATATTTGCTGGCACGCACGCTGCCGCCGCCTTCGTCCCGACGGGTCCAGGCCCTCACCGTCCAGCAGTAGCGCGTGCCGGGCCGCAGCGAGGGTCCCCCATAGGGCACGCCCACCGACTGCGCCGAGGGCTGCCTGCCGCTGTCCCACACGTCGGCCCGCCCCTCGCTGAGGAGGCGTGGCGAGGTGGCCACCAGCACGCGGTAGGCCGTCTGTCGGGTGCCTGCGGGGAGTTCCCAGCCCAGCATGGGCCTGCCGGCACACACGCGGCCGGCCACCCCATACGGGGGTGCGGGCTGTCCCTCCAGCATGTCGGTGACGAGCCGCCTGGGGCAACCGCCACCGCGCTCACGGCCTGCGGCCTGCGCGGGAAGGGAGAGGTGCATGAGGAGCACGAGAAGGGCCAGGTGGACACAGGCGGACAGCACGGGCCTGCCAGGGTGGAATGCGGGTAATCGGGTCATTGGACAGATATTCGGTTCTTACACATTATATATTATATAAGGGGCGCGTGCTGACATGGGGCACACACGCCTCCCCACTTGCAAATTTACGAAATTCTGGTGCAATGGCCATCATCGGGGCATGAAGTGAGAGGGGAAAAGTGAAATGTGAGAGGAGTACAGGCGGGAGCCCCCACCCGCACAACGCACCGCCCTGGCAAGGCCACAGAACAGCCACCCACGACGCACCGCGCCGCATTCACCGTCCAGCCCAGGCTGGACGGTCATCACAGCGGCATGCGCAAGCCATCGCAGCGGCATGCAGCGACCAACGCAGGGGCATGCAGTGGCCAAGGCATCAATATGCCCTCCACCCAGGGGGAGGCCAGGAGGGGGCTTCCAGCAAGCCGCATATAAAATCAAAAGGCACAACAGACAGGCATTCGCTTGCCCTGTTTGCTAATATTTCGTAACTTTGCAGTCCAATTTAGAAAGGATTTAGAACTAAAGGAAACGAGATGAGTGACAGATTGTTTATCTTCGACACCACACTGCGCGACGGTGAGCAGGTGCCCGGATGCCAGTTGAACACCGTAGAGAAGATACAGGTGGCGCGCCAGCTGGAGGCTCTGGGCGTGGATGTGATAGAGGCCGGATTTCCCGTGAGCAGTCCGGGCGACTTCAACAGCGTGATTGAGATCAGCAAGGCCGTGACATGGCCCACCATCTGCGCCCTTACGCGTGCCGTGGAGAAGGACATCGACGTGGCCGCCGAGGCACTCAAGTATGCCAAGCACAAGCGCATACACACGGGCATAGGCACCAGTGACAGCCACATCCGATACAAGTTCAACTCCACCCGCGAGGAAATCATCGAGCGCGCGGTGGCCGCCGTGAAGTATGCCAAGCGGTATGTCGAGGACGTGGAGTTCTATGCCGAGGACGCTGGACGCACCGACAACGAGTACCTGGCACGCGTCATCGAGGCGGTGACCAAGGCGGGGGCCACGGTGTGCAACATCCCCGACACGACGGGGTTCCGCACCCCATACGAGTATGGCGAGAAGATAAAGTACCTGTATGAGCATGTCGATGCCTTCGCGGCAGGACGCTCCATCCTATCCACCCACTGCCACAACGACCTGGGCATGGCCACGGCCAACACCGTGGCGGGAGTGCTCAACGGCGCGCGCCAGGTGGAGGTGACCATCAACGGAATAGGCGAGCGCGCGGGCAACACGGCCCTGGAGGAGGTGACCATGATATTCAAGACGCACCCCGACCTGGGCATCGACACGAACATCAACACCACCAAGATCTCGGCCACCAGCCGCATGGTGAGCAGCCTGATGAACATGCCCGTGCAGCCCAACAAGGCCATCGTGGGCAGGAATGCCTTTGCCCACAGCTCGGGCATACACCAGGACGGCGTGCTCAAGAACGCCTCCACCTATGAGATCATGGACCCCAAGGACGTGGGCATCGACGACAATGCCATCGTGCTCACGGCACGCTCGGGCCGCGCCGCACTGAAGCACCGCCTGAGCGTGAACGGCGTGGAGCTCGACGGGGAGAGGCTCGACACGGTATATAAGGCCTTCCTGGACCTGGCCGACAAGAAGAAGGAGGTGACCGACGACGACGTGCTGATGCTGGCTGGAGCCGACCGCACAGCCTCGCACAGCGTCAAGCTGGAGTATCTGCAGGTGACCACCGGCAAGGGGGTGCGCTCTGTGGCCAGCATAGGGCTGAGCATCGCCAACGAGCACTTTGAGAGCGCGGCCTCGGGCAACGGCCCCGTGGATGCCGCCATCAAGGCCCTGAAGACCATCATCAAGCGCGAGATGACACTCAAGGAGTTCACCATACAGGCCATCAGCAAGGGCTCTGACGACGTGGGCAAGGTGCACATGCAGGTGGAGTATGACGGCCACATCTACTACGGCTTCGGCGCAAACACCGACATCGTGACGGCATCGGTGGAGGCATATATTGACTGCATAAACAAGTTTAAGCAATGAACACACTCTTCGACAAGATATGGGACGCGCATGTGGTACAGAATGTGCCCGACGGCCCGACACAGTTATACATCGACCGCCTCTATGCACATGAGGTGACCAGCCCGCAGGCGTTTGACACACTGAGGGACAAGCACCTGCCGGTGTTCCGCCCCCAGCGGGTGGTGGCGATGCCTGACCACAACACACCCAGCGACCAGCAGGAGGTCATCCACGACCCCATCGGGCGCAAGCAGGTGGAGACGCTGGCACGCAACTGCCAGGAGTTCGGCATACGCCACTTCGCCATGGGCAGCAAGGACAACGGCATCATCCATGTGGTGGGGCCCGAGAAGGGGCTCTCGCTGCCTGGCATGACCATCGTGTGCGGTGACTCGCACACGAGCACGCACGGTGCCGTGGGTGCCATAGCCATGGGCATAGGCACCAGCGAGGTGGCCGAGGTGCTGGCCTCGCAGTGCATCCTGCAGCAGAAGCCCAAGACGATGCGCATCAACGTGGAGGGCACGCTGCAGCCTGGCGTGACGGCCAAGGACATCGCCCTGTACATCATGGCGCAGATGACCACAGGCGGAGCCACGGGCTATGCGGTGGAGTATGCGGGCAGCGCCATACGCGCGCTGAGCATGGAGGGCAGGCTCACGCTGTCGAACCTCTCCATCGAGATGGGCTCGCGTGCGGGCATCATCGCTCCCGACGAGACCACCTTTGAGTATCTCAAGGGGCGTGAGTATGCGCCCAAGGGCGAGGAGTGGGACCGCGCGGTGGAGCGCTGGCGGCAGCTCAAGAGCGACAGCGACGCGGTGTTTGACCGGGAGGTGACGTTCCGCGCCGAGGACATCAAGCCCCGCATAACCTACGGCACCAACCCCGGAGCGGGCATCGCCATCGACGAGTGCATCCCCACACTGGAGAGCGTGCCCGAGCAGGAGCGCCAGGGCTTCCTGGACCAGTTGGCCTACATGCAGTTTGAGCCGGGCCAGCGACTGGAGGGCACACCTGTCGATTACTGCTTCCTGGGTGCCTGCACCAACGGACGCATCGAGGACTTCCGCGCCTTCGCCAGCATTGTCAAGGGCCGCCACAAGGCTCAGAACGTGGTGGCATGGCTGGTGCCTGGCAGCTGGAAGGTGCGCCAGCAGATCATCGACGAGGGCATCGACAGGGTGCTGGCCGAGGCGGGCTTCGAGCTGCGCCTGCCCAGTTGCTCGGCCTGCCTGGCCATGAATCCCGACAAGGTGCCCGCAGGCAAACTGAGCATCAGCACCAGCAACCGTAATTTCGTGGGCCGCCAAGGCCCTGGGGCACGCACCATACTGGCCTCACCACTGGTGGTGGCGGCCAGCGCCGTGACAGGAGTAATCACAGACCCACGCAAAATCTAAAGCACTATGGCTAAACAGAAATTCGACATCATAGAGTCAACCTGCATACCCATCCGCATTGACAACTGCAATACGGACCTCATCATACCGGCCCGCTACCTGGCCTCGACCACACGTGACGCCAAGTTCTTCGGCGACGCCTTCATGCACGACCTGCGCTACCATCCCGACGGGACTCCCGTGGCCGACTTCGTGATGAACCGCCCGGAGTACAGCGAGGCCCCACACCCCGGCGTGCACGAAATCATCGTGGGCGGACACAACTGGGGCTCGGGGTCAAGCCGAGAGCATGCCGCATGGGCCATCGCCGGCTATGGGGTGAGGGTGGTCATCAGTGACAGTTTCGCCGACATACACCGCAACAACCTGCTCAACTGCTTCGTGCTGCCCGTGGTGGTGAGCGAGGCGTTCCAGCAGGAACTCTTCGACACCATCGAGAGGGACCCGCAGGCCAAGGTGAGGGTGGATGTGCCCGCACAGACAGTGACCAACGAGGCCACGGGACACAGCGAGCACTTTGAGCTGAACGCCTACAAGAAGCACTGTCTGATGAACGCCTATGACGACATCGACTTCCTGCTGGCAGGCAAGGACAAGATAGAGCAGTGGGAAGCAGCGCATCAGAGGTGAGGCGGGAGTTTGCCTCGGCACTCTGCCAGTATGTGGCGGGCGAGCTGCGCGGCCAGGACGGGGCTTACCCCCAGGGGGCCGTGCAGGTGCTGGACGCGCGCAACCACCTGTTCCGCACGCTGCCCACGCAGCGCACCGACGAGGCCGAGGACATCTACGCGCTCAGCGACCTGTGCCACGTGGATGAGATGATGCAGACGCTGCCTGACCCCAACCGTGCCCTGAGTGTGGCGCGCAACTATTTCCCCACCGACTCGCATTTCTGAATACAAGATGAAGACCATAGAGATAATGGACACTACCCTGCGCGACGGGGAGCAGACCAGCGGGGTGAGCTTCATGCCTCACGAGAAACTCATCATAGCCCGCGCGCTGCTGCAAAACCTGTGCGTCGATCGCATCGAGGTGGCGTCGGCGCGTGTGTCGGAGGGTGAGATGGAGGCCGTGAAGAACATCTGCCGCTGGGCAAGCCAGACAGGACGGCTGCCGAGAGTGGAGGTGCTGGGCTTCGTGGACGGACACACGAGTGTCGATTGGATAGTGGAGAGCGGCTGCCAGTGCATCAACCTCCTGTGCAAAGGCTCGCAGAAGCACTGCGAGGGACAGTTGAAGAAGACGCTGGAGCAGCACGTGCAGGACATACTGGCCACCGTGGCATACGCCACAGAGCGGGGACTGACGGTGAACGTATATCTGGAGGACTGGAGCAACGGCATGAAGGACAGCCCGCAGTATGTGTTCGCGCTGGTCGAGGCATTGCGGCATTGCGGCATACGCCGCTTCATGCTGCCCGACACGCTGGGGGTCCTCAACCCACTTGACCTCATCCACTTCATGCGGCAGATGGTGAAGCGGTTTCCCGAACTGCACTTTGACTTCCACGCCCACAACGACTATGACCTGGCCATCAGCAATGTGCTGGCGGCTGTGCTGGGTGGCGCGGCAGGCATACACACCAGTGTCAACGGCCTGGGCGAGCGGGCGGGCAACGCCCCGCTGGCCAGTGTGCAGGCCATCCTGTGCGACCAGTTCAAGGCGCACACCAACATCGACGAGAGCCGGCTCAACGAGGTATCGCGCCTGGTGGAGAGCTACAGCGGCATCGCCATCCCGCCCAACCAGCCCATCACGGGCGAGAACGTGTTCACGCAGGTGGCCGGGGTGCACGCCGATGGCGACAACAAGGCGGGGCTCTACCAGAACGCACTGCTGCCGGAGCGTTTCGGACGCAAGCGCGAGTATGCCCTGGGCAAGAACTCGGGCAAGGCAAACATCCTGCGCAACCTGGAGGAACTGGGGCTGGAACTGACCCCAGAGCAGACCCGCAGGGTGACCCAGCGCATCATCGAACTGGGGGACAAGAAGGAACTGGTGACTCAGGACGACCTGCCCTTCATCGTCAACGACGTGCTCAAGCACGGACTGGCTGAGGAGCATGTGCGGCTGCTCTCCTATGTGGTGACCACGGCTTACGGACTCAAGCCGCTGGCCAGCCTCCGCCTGGAGGTCAACGGACAGATGTATGAGGAGAGCGCGCAGGGCGATGGCCAGTTTGACGCATTCGTGAGAGCCATACGCCACATCTACAAGAACAGGCTCGGACGACGCTTCCCATGGCTCACGAACTACGGCGTGTCCATCCCCCCGGGCGGGCGCACCGATGCCTTTGTGCAGACGACTATCACCTGGAACTGGGACGAGCGCACGATACGCACGCGCGGCTTCGACGCTGACCAGACCGAGGCGGCCATCAAGGCCACCATCAAGATGCTCAACCTCATCGAGCAGGACTACTGAGCACGAGGCACGCCAGCCGTCCCGCAGGACACTCAAGGGGTATCCCGCAGGCAGAGGCACCTTTATTATATAGGAACAGGAAATAAAAATTCATAGAAAGATGAAACTGAATATAGCAGTACTGGCCGGTGATGGCATCGGCCCTGAGATTATGGAGCAAGGCGTGGCCGTGTGTAGTGCCGTTGCCCAGAAGTTTGGCCACGAGGTAAGTTACACGGAAGCCCTGTGTGGGGCACATGCCATCGACGAGGTGGGCGACCCCTTCCCCGAGAACACCTTCCAGACCTGCATGCAGGCCGACGCAGTACTCTTCGCCAGCGTGGGCGACCCCAAGTTTGACAACAACCCCAACGCCAAGGTACGCCCCGAACAGGGCTTGCTGGCCATGCGCAAGAAGTTGGGCCTCTATGCCAACATACGTCCTGTGGAGACTTTCGACTGTCTGGTGCACAAGTCACCCCTGAAGGACGAGCTGGTCAAGGGAGCGGATTTCATCTGCATCCGCGAACTGACAGGCGGCATGTACTTTGGCAAGAAGCAGGAGCCCGCCCTCAATGCCGATGGCGTGGAGGAGGCCCTGGACACCAACTACTACACACGTCCCGAGGTGGAGCGCATCCTGCGCGTGGGCTACCAGTATGCACGCCAGCGCCGCAAGCATCTCACGGTGGTCGATAAGGCCAACGTGCTGGCATCAAGCCGTCTGTGGCGCAAGGTTGCCCAGGAGGTGATGACGGAGTACCCCGATGTGACCACCGACTTCATGTATGTCGATAACGCAGCCATGCGCATGATACAGGAGCCGAAGTTCTTCGACGTGATGGTAACAGAGAACACCTTCGGCGACATCCTCACCGATGAGGGCTCGTGCATCACAGGCTCGATGGGTCTGCTGCCCAGCGCATCCACAGGCGAGCACACACCTGTCTTCGAGCCCATACACGGCTCATGGCCCCAGGGCAAGGGCCTGAACATCGCCAATCCCCTGGCACAAATCCTGTCCGTGGCCATGCTCTATGAGTACTTCGGCCTCAAGCAGGAGGGCGCGCTCATCCGTGAGGCTGTCAACGCATCGCTCAATGCCAACGTGCGCACACCCGAGATACAGGTGGAGGGAGCACCCAAGTATGGCACACGCGAGGTGGGTGCCTGGATTGTGGATTACATCAACAAGAAGTAAGCGGGAGGCCTGGCCAGAGACCTCGGCCTGCCGAGGTGGCATCATCCGGCATTCTGCAAGTAGAGACGAACAGAAAATGACATTTATCCATAACAAGTTACAGGGGAGCATGACACACTCATCGCTCTCCTGGACAGCATGCCAGCCTGCCTCCACCATCATGGTGGGGGCAGTGCTGGTTTTCTTTAGCCTCCTCCTCATGCCCCTCTCCGCCAGGGCTACTGACGAGTACGAGGAGGGATTTCTCACCACCTATCTCAATCGGGGACTGGAACGCATGATGCCCGCTGACACAGCCGGGCAGACGGAGAAACTGCACTATGGACGCAACGTGACACGCTATGTCAGCGCGCCCAAGTTCGGAGGCTATGTGGTGGGCAAATATGAGTGGAGCGGAAAGGCCGGGGCCAACAAGGGCGGCAGTTTCTCGTGCCGTCTGGTGAGGGCTTATGTGTCGGGCACGATACTGCGGGACTTCAAGTACCGCGTGCAGATGGAGTTGCGCAATGCCTCGCCTGCCATGCGTGACTACACGCTGGAGTGGGTGCGGTGGAAGGAGTTCCAGGTCAAGGCTGGACAGTTCAAGCGTGGCTTCACCTATGAGAACCCCTCCAATCCCTGGGACGTGGGCTTCGGCTCCTATGCCCTCGTGGCACAGGCCATGACGGCCATGTCGGGCGAGGACTGCAGCGGCGAGGCAGCACAGAATGGGCGTGACCAGGGCCTGCAAGTGCAGGGCGACCTGCTGCCTGTGGGGCATGACCGCCATGCCCTGTTCCACTACCAGGGTGCCGTGTATAACGGCAACGGGCAGAACAAGGCCGACAATGACGGGCGCAAGGACTGGATGGGCTCCCTGTGGGTGCAGCCCATCAAAGGCCTGCATGTGACCCTCTTTGGCTGGCGCGGCTCCTACACCAAGGCCTTGAGCACAGGCGAGAGTCTCACTGTAGGGCGGAATCGCTGGGGACTGAGCGCGAAGTTTGACCGCAAGGACTGGAGTGTGCGTGCCGAGTATGCCCACAGCACAGGTCACAACATCAATGCCTATGACGTGGAGAACAAGGTCTTCACCGACTGTGGGAAGGCTGACGGATGGTATGTGGCCGTGGGTGCGCCCTGCACGGACTGGCTGAAGATATACGCACGATACGACACCTTCCGCAAGCAGGCCACCTGGGGCTCGTCAAAGACGCTCTACAGCCTGGCCCCGAACTTCCAGTTGCACCGCAATCTGATGTTCCAGTTGCAATACAACTATGTGTGTGACCGCCTCGCCCAAAAGCGTCACTACAACGAATTCTGGGCACAAAGTTATGTGCGGTTCTGAGTGACAGAGGCCCACCACGTCTCTATAAATGTCCACCAGGCAATATCACTTCAGTTTGAGCTGCCGCATCAGCCATTCTGTCTCTATCAGCCGTCTCTCGTAGAGTATGATTTCGGCTGTGCCACTCATTTGCTTGCGCATGGAAAGTTCCTCACCCTCGCTCGTTCTCAGCCCCTGCTCAAAGAGTATGTCAACCTGGTAGAGTCCCTCTGCATTTGGAACATCTGCAACATGCAGGACTGTACCTGTCAGATGGCCAAACTTATGGGAGGGATAGTTGTCCACCCTCACCACCACCCTTTGCCCCTCACAGACCTGTCCAACACCCTGTGTGGGAAAGAAAGCAAGGCCAATGGGCTTTTCCGTCCTGAGAGCCTTGCTCGCATAAAACAGGAAACTACCCCTCAGGGTGTCAGAGCATGGGAAGTAGCACACCCCTATGAGCAAAACTAACAGTACGAGGACAAAAAGCATCGTCCCCCATCGTCCTATCCACGAGGGCACCTGCCCCATGATTTCTTGCACCTCCTCCGAGCGTAAGGTTGCCTTAGTCTGCACTTCCACATCATTCTCACGGGCGATTACATTCATAAATTCAGAGTCTTTGTTAATCTACAAGTTCCAGTTGGCTCCTGACAAGCGCATAGTAGGAACCATGCCTTCTGAGCAGTTGCTCATGTGTCCCCTCTTCCACGATGCGTCCCTTCTCAAGCACAATGACATTATCAGCATGTCGCACGGTGGAAAGGCGGTGTGCCACAATAACCACAGTTCTGCCTTTGTAGAAGTCACGCATATTCTGCATGATGACACTTTCATTGCTGCTATCCAGCGAGTTGGTGGCCTCATCCAGGAAGATGTACTCCGGGTTCTTATACACAGCCCTGGCTATGAGTATTCGCTGCCGTTGCCCCTGCGAGATGCCAGAGCCTTCCATTCCAATTCTTGTGTCATACCCCATGGGCAGGGAATAGATGAATTCCCCTATGTTTGCCACCTTGACCGCATGTCTCAGCCGCTCGGTGTCTATCCTCTCCTCCCCTACCGCAATGTTCCTGGCAATGGTGTCCGAGAAGATGTAGCTCTCCTGCATGACCGCGCCCACGCGGCCTCGCCACACATGTGGGTTAATCATGGCCAATGGTGTCTCCCCCACCTTTACACAGCCCCTGTTGGGAGAATAGAATCCCAATAGCAACTTCACTATAGTCGTCTTGCCACTTCCGCTTGCCCCCACTATGGCTGTCACCTTGTGCTCGGGAATGGTAAGCGACACATCCTCCAGGGCATAATCTCGTGCAGCACCACTATAACTGAAGGTTACGCCCTCCAGCCGAATGTCTCGCCTTTCGGGCATGGCAGTCAATTGAATGTGGCAACCCTGCTCCTCGTCCCTCCGTCGGTGCACCTCGTTCAGACGTTCCAAACTAATCTTGGCATCCTGCCAGGCTTGGGCAAAGCCGATAAATTCACCTATCGGAGCCGACACCTGGCCTATGATGTATGTCAGTGACATCATCATGCCCAGGGTCATTCTTCCCTCCACCACCCCTCTCGCAGCGATGTAAGAGATTAGGATTCCCGTTGACTGGGTAAAGAACACCGACCCCACCTGCTGGATTTGGCCTATGGCAAGTCCACGCAGGCTTATCTTGAAAAGTCTCACCTGGATGCACTCCCATTCCCAGCGTTTCTGCTTCTCGCAATTGTTCAGTTTGATTTCCTGCATACCCTGTATGAGTTGAATCAGTTTGCTCTGCTCGCCTGCCGACTGGCTGAAACGCCTTATGTCCAGTTCGCGCCTGTATTTCATGAATGACAGAATCCAGATGACATAGCCAGTGTTTCCCGCCAGGAACACCATGAGGATAATGGGGCTGTAATAGGCCAGTATGCCACCGAACACCATAAAGTTGAACAGGGAGAACATGATATTGATGGAGTTGCCCATCAGAAAGCCCTTGATACGGCCATGGTCGCCTATGCGCTGCATGATGTCACCAGTATTCTTTGTGTCAAAATAGCGCAGTGGCAGGCGCATCAGTTTCATCAGGAAGTCTGAAATGAGCGCGATGTCCACTCGTGAATTCACATGCAGCATTATCCAGGAACGTACAAATCCCACAGAAAGTTGGGAGAGGAATAGCACCAGTTGTGCGACAAGTATCAAAGTGATGAATCCCAGGTTGGACTGATAGATACCCTCGTCCACCAGGGCTTGGGTAAGGAATGGGAACATCATCTGAAGGATTGTCCCCACGAGTATGCCCATGCACGACTGAAGCAACAGCCCCCGATAGGGCATCAGATAACGGGCAAAGAAGAACAGGTCACGCCTGGCACTGCGCCTCTCCTCCTCGTAGTCCACAAACTCGGGCCCAGGCTCCAGCAGCAGGGCCATGCCCAGTTCCTGCCCGTTATCCCTTTTGGCCAGCCAGCAATGTTCCAACTCCTTCTGGGAGAAAACAACCTTCTGAGTGGCAGGGTCTGCTATATAGAACTTACGTTCCCCTCGGCACCATTCTTCGAGTCCAGGTTACCCGTGGGCTCGTCGGCCAGTATCAT
>CAVKOT010000005.1:0-32285 GCA_963658045.1 Opitutia bacterium UBA4654 | reverse complement strand
GTATATCATGGGCTTGTCATAGATGGGCATGAGCTGCTTGCTTATGCCCTTGGTGATGGGGTAGAGTCTCGTCCCCGAGCCTCCTGCCAGTACTATGCCTTTCATTTCCTGTGTTCTTAGTTTGATGATGTAATGTGCAAAAATAACAAAAATTCGCTGGCAGGCCAAACTTTTCCTCCCGATTTCTGTAAAATAGTGCTCTTGCGTGTCTCTCGCGTGACAATGTGCCCTGTCGCGTGCCCTTCCGTGTCTCCCTTTGCGGCACACCGCATGCTGGAGGGCATGAGTGAGCGCGAAAAAGTGCATGCCGCTGCGATGCCCCGCGCATGCCGCTGCACCGGTGCTTGCATGCCCCTGCGATGGCACATGCAGCGGCATGCGTGTTTGGGGCCATCCGGACGGGGCGGACAGCCCGGTCGGGTGGGGCTGGGTGCGGGGCTCGCCCTGCGGGCGCAAAAAGTGGGTCCGGGCACACGCCCCTTCGTGGAAAAGTTAGTAACTTTGCCCTGGATGGGGGAATGCCGAAGGATGACTTGCGCCAGGCTGTAGCCCCCTTGTCAGAATAATCCGCAAGTGCTTATCGCAAATGACAACCTGATGAAACCATTTCTGAGACCCTGCCTGTTCCTGGCCGCCATGCTCCTGGCCTGGCCGCAGAGGGTGGCCGCCCAGGCCACGGAGTCCCTGCTTCGGGGGACGGTAATCAGCCGCGAGGGGAGTGCCACCGCAGCGCGTGCCTTCGACGGCGACCCTGCCACCAACTATGAGGCCACCAGCCCCGACTTCCGCTGGGTGGGCCTGGACCTGGGCAAGCCCCATGTCATCACCCGCATAGCCTTCACCCCGCACCAGAACGGCTCCACAGGGGCCGACCGCATGCTCCTCTCCCTGTTCGAGGGTGCCAACCGCCCCGACTTCCTGGATGCCGTGCCCCTGTACCTCATCGGGCAGACACCCGCCCAGGGCACGGCGACGAGTGTGGCCGTGAGCGTGAGCCGCGGCTTCCGCTATGTGCGCTATGTGGGCTCGGCCGGTTCCTACTGTGACGTGGCCGAGCTCGCCTTCTATGGCCATGAGGGCGCGGGCGACGACAGCCACTTCTACCAGGTGACCGCCCTGCCCACGGTGAGCATCCATGTGGCCGACGAGGCTGTGCCCGAGCAGAAGGGGCAGGACTTCACCTCGCGCATCACCATCACCTATGAGGGCGGGACGCTCATCCAGGAGTACCCCATCCTGACGCGTGTGCGCGGCAACTACTCTGCCACGCATGACAACAAGCCCTACCGCATCAAGTTTGATGACGGAAAGAGCCACCACATGCTGCACGGCTCGCCGCGTGACGAGTCGCCTGCCAAGGCCAAGAAGTGGACGCTCATCAACAACTATGGCGACAAGACCCTCATGCGCAACTGCGTGGCCTATGAGGTGAGCCGTCGTGTGGGGATGCCCTTCACGCCCTGGTGCCGCTGCGTCGATGTGATACTCAATGGCGACTACCGGGGATGCTACCAGCTCACGGACTATGTGGGGGTGGATAAGAACCGCGTGAACATCACCGAGATGGACGACACCAGCACCGACTCGGTGAGCATCACGGGCGGCTACTTGGTGGAGATGAACGGATATGCCTCGCAAGACCCCGTACACTTCACCTCCCGCCACGGCAATCCCGTCTCGGTCAACGACCCCGACGACAAGGACATCCAGCCCGCCCAACTCAGTTACATACGCGACTACTTCAACGCGATGGAGGACCGCGTCTTCGCCTCCGACTTCACCGACCGCGCCAGGGGCTACCGCCGCATGCTGGACCTCGACACCTTCCTGCGTTACTTCCTGGCCTGTGAGTACAATGGCAACACCGACATGCTGTGGCAGGTGTTCATGTACAAGCAGAGGGCCGACAGTCTCATCTACACCGGTCCCGTGTGGGACAACGACCTCGCGCTGGACAACGACTACAACGTCTATCCCGGCAACCAGCGTGAGGAGTGGACCTATAAGGTGCGCACGGCCGGCAACTGGGGCTCGCTGGTCAGCCGCGTGCTCTCTGACCCCAATGCCATGGCGCAGTTGCAGGCCACCTGGGCACAGTTGCGGCGTGACTCGCTGCTCACCGCCGAGTCCATGGCAGCCTATGTCGATTCGCTGCGCGTGCTCCTGGACGGGAGCCAGCGGCTCAACTTCCTGCGCTGGCCATACCTCACCCAGCAGCTCCACTGCAATCCCCGCGTGTGGGGCACGTGGGATGCCGAGGTCGATGTGGTGCGTGACTACGTGCGCGAACGTGTGGCGTGGATGGACCGCAAGCTTAACTATGGTTCCCTGCGGCAGCATGACGGAGTCTATCAGGTGGCCTCCCCCCTGGACCTGTGCGCCTTCAGCCAGATTGTGGCGGGCGGCGAGGCCGGTGCCAGGGCTGAGTTGCTGGCTGACCTGGACATGACCGACTTCTCCACGCTCTTTATTCCCCTGGGCACCGCTGCTGCCCCCTATGCCGGTTCCTTTGCCGGTAACGGCCACACCATTGACGGCCTGCACGTCACGGGAGGCAGCCAGCTGGCCCTCTTTGCCCATGTGGCAGGGGCGTGCCATATTACTGACCTCTTCCTGGGCAGCCACTCGGTGGTGAGTGGCACCGACTATGTGGGCGCGCTGGTGGGCGTCGTGCATGACGGCACGCTCAGCATGGAACGCTGTGGCAGCCAGGCGGCTGTGGAGGCCAGCGGACACAACGCGGCGGCCCTGGTGGCCCGCGTGTGTGCCGGGGGCCGTGCCACACTGGCCGACTGCTACAATGCCGGCAGTGTGAGGGCTGCCAGCCGCGCCAGCAGCATGGTGGCCTGGTCAGAGGGCGACCTGGTGATGACTCGCTGCTACAATGCTGGCTCGCTGCGCGGGGAGGAGCTCGTGAGCGAGTTTGCCGTGACCGAGGGGCAGTTCCAGGTGAGCGGCTGCTATGACACATTCGCCTACCAGGTGAGCCACGTGCGCAAGGCCGACGTGCAGAGCGGCTCCCTCTGCTTCCTGCTCGCTGCGAGTGATGCGTCATCCCCCTGGCGGCAGAATATAAATAATGTTCGTGCGCGGGACCTGCATCCAGTGCCCATCCTCTCGCATGGCAGGGTCTATCAGGATGGCAAGAGATACACCAACATCAACCCCAGCGTGACGAAGTACCGCTATTATAAATATGAGGTGACAGGGACAGAGGGCAGGGGCCTGCTGCAGTTCTCGGAGTTCGCACTCCTGGACGGGGATGTGGCCGAGGTGCCTGGGCTCAGCATCTATGCCGGCACTGAGAGCAGCATCAGCCATGAGAACTGGTACAACCTGGCTGATGGCGACATGGCCACCAAGTATTGCTCTGCCTTCTCAGGGAGTGCCAGTTTCTTCTTTGACGCGGGCGAGGCAGTCGAGCCCTTCGGCTATCGTATAGGCACGGCCAACGATGCGGCCTCCAACGCCGGGCGCAACCCGCGCTGCTGGACTGTGAGCGGCAGCAACACCCGCACCAACAGGGCCGACGATGCCTCGTGGGTGCTCCTGGACGAGCAGACGGGGGACACCCCCCTGCCCGCCACAGACCAGACGGCCTGTGACTACGTCCTCCTGCGTCCTGTCACGGGGCTGGCCATGACACACCACAGGGTGAGCATGCCCGTGGGGGGCAGCGCGCGCCTGGAGGCAGAGGTCACGCCCCGCAGCATGGGCGCGATACCCCTGCAGTGGGGCAGCAGCGACCTGGCCGTGGCCACGGTGGATGCCTCGGGACTGGTGACGGCAGTGGGCGAGGGACGCTGTGAGGTGACGGTGTCGGCCCCGGATTATGGCGATTTTAGCGACAAGTGCGAGGTGACCGTGATGCGCGAGCAGCCGGGTTACCGCTATTTCCTGCTTGTCATCGACGGTGTGCAGAGTGGCGGGACAGTGCAGTTGGCCGAGTTTGACCTCCTCGATGCCGCTGGGTCAGAGCACACGCCACTCAGCCTCTATGCCAGCACCGCTTCCCATTTTGGTGATGAGGAGCCTGGAAACGTGGTGGATGATGACCCCTCCACCAAGTGGTGCGGCCTCCTGGACCAGCCAGCCTGCCTTTATCTTGATGCCTCTGTCCCGCTCCGTCCTGCCGCCTACCGCTTACGCACAGCCGCTGACACGCAGCGTTATCCCGGGCGCAATCCCTCGTCATGGCGGCTCTATGGCAGTCGCACGCCCCTCTCCAGTGCCGATGACGAAGGATGGGTGCTGCTTGACCAGCGTGTGGGCGACCGCACCATGGCGGCTCTCAACCTCACTCCCTATGACTTCACCATAGACTACAGCCAGGTGCCCGACGGCATCGGGGATGTGGCCGATGATGCCACATCGGGGCGCGCTCAGTCCCGCCTGGGGGCGTATGACTTGTGGGGACGGCACTGGAACACGCCTTCGGAGGCCTGGAAAGCAGGCAAAATCATCATTTCCGAAGGGAAAAAGAGGCTAAAATAAGGAGGTTATTCCGATAAGATATTAAATAATGTTAATTAAGACGTAAAAGTGTATATGGTTACAGAGGTAAGAGGATGGGAATTGCTAACTTTGTGATTAGGTGAGGGGATGTCCTTGCGGGGACTCTCCCTTGCCACGACTGTTGAGGTCAGAATAACGCAAGTCACAAGCTGCTATGATGTTTTCCGAAGCCATTATGCCGCATTTGCGGTGTGCGGGATTGCCCCGTGAGAGTCTGCATGAGAGCTTCCCACAGAGGGAGCAGTCGCATGTGTGCCCTGGAGGAACGGACTGGATGAGCAATATCACAAATCACATATTACATTATTAACACAAAACACAAACCAAGATGAAGAGACTCTTTACTCTCTCACGCTTTGTTTCCTCCGTGGCGATTGCTGTAGTGATGCTGCTGGCAGGAACGAGCGCACGCGCTGCTGTGAAGATAACAGCGCTGAGTGGATCGGGTGGCACTGGTGGTGAAGGCTATGACAAGTTGGTCGATGGCCAGACAGGCACCAAGTGGGGCTACCGTTGCTTCAATGATGACGCGTCATACGCCTACATCATCATGAAGACGTCACAGCCCATCGTGCCCACCGACTACTTCCTGGTAATCGGTAACGACACCCAGTCAAACCCCACCCGTAACTGGCAGGACTGGACTGTGTCGGCTGCCAATTTCGCCTCTGATGACGAGGCTGTCGAGGCTGCTGACTGGACAGTGATTGATGAGCGAGTGGGCGAGATGCTCCCCACCAACAATTTCGCTGGTGTCGATCTCAAGTTCAACAAGGCTGATGGAACCACTGCTTACCAGTACTTCATGATCAAGATCACGGCGGCAGTCAACAACAGCAAGAACGAGTTCCTGCAGATGAGCGAGTTCGGCTTCGGAGCCAGCGACGTGTTCATCAACTCGGCTCCCATCACCTACGCCATCATGGCAGGCACACGCTGGGACACCAGCGGCGAGAGCCTCAACAAACTGTTTGATGGCAACGACAACACAAAGTGGGGAACTAGCATGGACAACAGTTCTGACTACGGCAAGGATGGCAAAGGCGCATACGTCATATTCAAGACCACACGCCCCATCGCCCCCACTTACTATAAGCTCGTGACAGGTACCGACAACGCCCAGTGGACGGGACGTAACTGGAAGGACTACCGTATCTATGGCATCGCAGAGGCTGACGAGAGCCTGGTGACCCGTAATGCCGAGGGATGGGTGATGCTTGACGACAAGCACGCAACCCTGGAGATGCTTCCCGACAAGAACTCATTCACCGTGTACCTCACTCCCTCGGAGGAGAACACGACCAAGTACCAGTACTTCAAGATTGAGATTGCCAACACCATGGGAGGCGGTTACATGCAGATGAGTGAGTTCGCACTGGGCGATGCCGCCCAGCTGGCCAACGACCGCGAGGCCGTTTACCAGGCCCACCTGTCGGCTGTCAACACCGAGAAGACCTTCCAGAAGACCCTCAAGGACGAGTTCGCCTCTACTCTCGCAGCACTTAATGTCGCTGACAACATCCTGGATGTGCAGAAGTACAACGTGGCTCTCTCTGACCTCGAGACCTCTATCAGTGCCAGCGTCATGGCCTACGAGTCATACGCCAGCATTGTTGAGTCGCTCAGAAATCACTATGAGAACCACTCGTGCATTACTGGCGAGGGTCGTGAAATCGTGGATGCATACCTCAACCAGACTGTCGCTCCCAACGCGACATTCCCCAATGGTTCTTATCCCTACGTCATGGCCAATGCCACACTGGACGTTGAGGGTGTCAACCAGGAGGGACGCAACGCCAACAGCCTGCTGGAACTCTATGCCAACGACCTGACCTCGGGGGCCATCAACTGCACCCTGCACAGCGTCAATGGTACGGAGACCAATACCTCAGAGGGACCTGGCAACCTCTTCAGTGACAACCTCGATGACAAGTGGTGTACCACAGACAATGCATCGGTCTTCGTCATCTTCTATGCTGATGAGCCAATCGCTCCCACTTACTACAAGCTCACCACAGGCGGTGACACAGGTGGCAACCCTGGCCGTAACTGGAGGAACTGGAAGATATATGGCGCTAACTTCGCCTCAGAGACTGATGCCGAACGTGACTCAAAGGACTGGGTGCTCCTGGACGAGAAGTCAAACATCGGCGCCGACCAGATTCCTGCTGCCGACAAGGCGGATGCCTACTTCCTCCTCTCCAAACCCTCATCCACACTCTACAAGTATTACAAGATTGAGGTGGAGTCTTTCGCAGGAGGCACCACGCAGCAGATGTCACACTTTACCTTCGGCAACGATGCCAACCGTATCCTCTTCCGTAACGAGCAGTACGAGGAGTATGCAGCCTACAACACGGATGTGGTGGCTGGCAAGGCACTCCTGGACAGCTACAAGAACAACCTGAACACGCTGAAGACAAGTGCCAATATCACCGAGATAGGTGGTCTTGTGAGCACCCTCAGCAGCCTGCAGCCCCAGATTGAGGAGAGCGTGAACCTCTACCACGCCTATGACTCCGTGGCTGGCGAACTGATGAGCGTGGCTGCCAACTTTGGCGACTATGAGAAGGTGAACGCATGGGTGCAGTCATACATCAGTGATAACATAGCCCCTGGAATGACCTTCCGCAACGGTACTTATGCCTACATCATGGCGAACCGCCAGCTTGACAACTCTGACAAGGGCATCAAGTCTGAGACCACATACCTCTCCTCACTCGTGGCCGCAACGCTGGATGAAGAGACCACACACTTTGTGGTACTGGATGGACAGGGCAAGTACAAGGACGAGGAGAACTGGGCAAAGCTCGTTGATAACGACTATACCACCAAGTGGGGATGCCGATTCAGTGAGGACAATCCTCCTTATGTCATCTTCCGTGCCCTGGAGCCCGTCAACCCCTACTTCTATACACTGAACACCGGAGGCGATGCCGAAAGTTATCCTGACCGCAACTGGGGCACCTGGAAGATATATGCCGCCAACTTCGAGGGCGACATACAGGCCACCAGGGATGCCGATGGATGGGTGCTGGTGGACGAGAAAACCAAAGTGGGAAGGAACCGTCTGCACGCCACCAACAACACTGCATCATACTTCGGCTTCAGCAGTGAGACCACCACTCCATACACTTACTATATGTTGGTAATGGAGAAGGCCTACTCTGGCACCGAAATGCAGATGCAGGAACTGCACTTTGGCACGACCGAAGAGTTTGATGTCGTCAAGGGGGACTACCAGGATGAGGCCAATGCCTTCACCGCTGATGTGGTGTGCGAGCAGCGTCTGCTGAATGTCTATGCCGAGGCTGTCGAGGACATCGAGGACATTCGCAACATGGAGGTGCTCTTCCGTGCCTATGACAACATCCTCAACCTGCAGGACAGCATCAAGGCTTCGGCTGCCTCTTATCAGAAGTATATGGACGCTGCCGACGCTCTGAGGACATTCCTCTCTGAGAATCCCGATGTCAAGGGTGCTGCCCTGGAGACCATCAACACTTACCTGGCCGATGATCCTGTGGAGCCCTCAGAGGATGGTTATCCCAACGGCTCTTACGCTTACATCATCGACGAGCGTCTGCTGAACGACTCTGCCCTGCAGGCCGAGATAGCCTACATGGGTTCACTGAAGAAGGCTCTCGTGGCCGAGGGCTACGTTGCAGGTACCGACATCACCTCACTGGTGAGCGATCCCAGCCTGGCCCAGGGCGGCGAGGGATGGAGCATGACCTCCTACACCCACGGCACTTACAAGGACATGTCGGCTGGTGAGTTCTGCGAGAGCAAGCGCACTTTCGACATCAACCAGACACTCTCAGGCCTGAAGGATGGCTACTATGAGGTGCGCATCAACGCTGCCTTCCGTCCTGCAGGTGACACCACGAGCACCAACTATCGTGCTATCGTCTATGCCAACGATGCCAAGATATATGCTCCCGCAGTGCTTGACGACAAGGTGGACGTGGCAGATGCCAAGGACGATGAGAACTGCCACATCAGCGGTTCTATCCCCGACAAGGCCATCGTCAACCAGCAGACGGGCGACACCCTGAGTTATGTCATCTGGGGCGTGAACGGAAGCTGTGTGGCCTTCAAGGCTGGTCGTTACGAGAATGTGCTCGTTGCCAAGGTGACCGATGGCACCCTGACCTTCGGTATGAAGAATGACGGCACTCCCGACAAGACCAATGGCAAGGGTGATTGGGCCGCAATGGGCAACACCCGCATCTACTATCTGGGTACAGAGGAGAACGAGAGCGTGCTTGCCGCATTCGACCGCGCACTGGCTTGCCAGGGCAAGCGTGCCGCCGTGCTCGCTGCCTATGAGGCCACCGACATCAACTCCTTCAGGCACACTCCCAACTTCAGCGCAGCGCAGCTGGCCGCTGAGAAGGATGCCGCAGCCGCTATCGAGACAGCCTCCACTCTGGCTGCCAAGGAGGAACTGCAGGGCACATTCTCGGCTCTGTGCGAGCAGATCAATGCCACCAAGGATGCCTATGTGGTGTCAGCCGAGGGTTCGGTGAACGTCTATGAGAAGTGGATTGAGAACAACGCGCTGACCGACGTTGACGCTCTCCAGAATGACATCAATACTGTGCAGGAGAGTCTGATTGATGGTACTTACAATGCCGAGGAGGCTCTGGCTGCCAAGGCATCCCTCTATGCCAAGTGGCCCGATTACCTCAAGGTGACCAATGCCGAGGACATGGGCTATGTCGAGGATGAGCCATTCTCCTACATCATCACAGCCACCACAAGCCGTCCCTATGTGCTTGCTACCGGTGCATACGAGAAACTGGATTCCACCAAGACCGTGCTGAAGTTTGAGTACAGCACCGAGGCTGATCTGAAGGGCGGCCGCTTCTACTTCGGCACACCCACCATCACGGCCACACAGGTGCTCGATACTGATGGCTTCACCGCGCAGAATGACTGGAAGACGGTGTACTTCTACATCGCTCCCGCTCTGACAAACTGGTCATTCGGTGACCTGGAGGATGTCCTGCGCTTCGACCTTGGCGCCGACGTGCCCGAGGGAACGCTCATCAACCTGCGTCACCTCCAGTACATCACCGAGGACCAGGCCAAGGCTGAGGGTGCCGAGTTCACCTATCCCACCGCCATTGGCTCTGTTGACGAGGCCCAGGCTCCTGCCGTACAGGGCATCTTCAACCTCTCCGGCCAGCGTGTGAACCGTGCAGAGAAGGGCATCTACATCATCAACGGCCGCAAGGTACTGGTGAAGTAAGTCCCATCCATAATAATCCATTCTACCGGCCTCCCGTAAGGGGTGGCCGGTAGAATGCTTTTCAATCCAAGATGCAAAAATAAACCAAACAACCATTATCCATGAGAAAGTTTCTCTTCTCAGCCGTATCGGCACTCCTGGTGCTCGCCTCGTGCACGGAGCAAATAGACACTTCGGCACGGTACGTCTTCAAGCACCACACGATGGCCAGTTATCTGGAGGCTCATGAGACATACTCCGACTATGTCGCCATGACCAAGAAGGTCACCATGAGCGTTGTCTCGGGCACCACCGTATATCAGATACTCACCGCCAGAGGTAACTATACCTGCTTCGCTCCGACCAACGAGGCCATCCACACCTACCTGGAGAGCCTGGTCGAGGAGGGGCTTATCACGTCTCCCTCATGGGACTCCTTTACCGACAGCACCAAGCTCGATTCCATACGCAGGGTGATTGTCAAGAACAGCATCATCGATGGCGGCGACCTTGAGACACAGCGCTACACGCTCTCACAGTTCCCCACCGAGAACAACTCTGAGTTCCCCTTGCCCAACCTCAACGACAAGCGGCTCACCTATTACTCGCCCGAGGGCTCTCCCGACAGCATCTATATCAACAAGGACTGCCCCATCGACGCAGCCAACCGCGACATACAGGTCATCAACGGAGTCATCTATCAGATGCACAAGGTCATCGCGCCCCATGACGTGACCTGTGCCGCCTACTTCCGCAACGTCCTTGCCAAAGGCACCGAGGGCTACCTCACCTTTGCCAAGTGCCTGTTGGCCTGCGGACTGATGGACACTCTCTCGGCTGTGAGAGACGAGACCTACGAGCGTCTCTATCAGACAAACGCCATCCCCGACCTGGAGAAGTACATGAGCAAGGGCTTCAGCGACAAGTCGGGCAACAGCAATTCCGATGCCCTTGCCCCCGAACACCGCAAGTACGGATTTACCATCTTTGCCGAGACCGACGCCTTCTGGCGTGAGCAGGGCATCGATCCCACGGCCGACGATGTGCCCCAGCAGGTGATGCAGTGGGTGCTTGACCGTCACCAGTACTCTGACGAGGATGCCTTCACGACCGACACCCACTTCTCGTCCAGTGACAACCTGCTCAACCAGTGGGTCACTTACCACATACTCCCCATGCGCCTGCAGGCCAACAAGCTCGTGTATCACTGCAACGAGTTGGGCTACTCCACCAACAACCCCTACCGCTACACCTTGCCCGTGGTGGAGTGGTATCCCACCATGGGCAAGCCCCGCCTGCTCAAGCTCATCGAGACCAAGGCCAGCAACGGAGTCTTCATCAACCGGTTCCCCAACCTGGACAATGGCATCAAGGGCACGGGCTTCGAGATCAGTTGTGATGCTGACAAGGTGGGCTCCTATGTGGACCGCGCCAATGACCTCACCGTTGTCAACGATGTCGAGAACGCCTGCATCTATCCCATCGATGCACCCATCTCCTATAACGACGAGGTGCGTGACAACCTCCATCGCGAGCGCATACGCTTTGACGGTATGGCCCTCTTCCCCGAGGCTGCCACCAACGGCATACGCCGTGCCGAATCAACCGAGGACCGCTACCAGCATGTCTATATCCCCGCTGACAAGTACTACCGATACTTCAGCAACATGCGCATCATGAGCGATGACACCAACTTCATCTACTTCAATGGCTACAAGGTCAACTGGGCCAACTATACCCAGGACGAGATGAAGGCCATTGGGCACTATGACATCATGTTCCAGTTGCCCCCCGTGCCCCGTCGTGGCACTTACGAGTTGCGCTATAAGACCCTGGCCACCGGTGCCCGCGGCATCGTGCAGATTTACTTCGGCAGTGACCCCGACAACCTTCCCGTGGCAGGCATACCCATTGACATGACCAAGGGACTGGTGGATGCCTATGGCGAGAGTGCCGAGTGGAGCGAGTTGACTGACGAGGGACGTGACGAGGAGGAGATACGTGAGGTGGACCACAACCTGCGCAACCACGGTCTGATGAAGAGTGCGCGCCATGAGGTCAACGAGGGCAACGCCTCGCTCACGGCACGTGACGACTCCCGATGCTGCCGCCACATCATCGTGCGCCAGACCCTGGACCCCAACAAGACATACTATGTGCGCTTCAAGAGCGTGCTGGACTCTGACAAGAAGGAACTCTATATGGACTACATGGAATGGTGTCCCAAGGAGGTCTATGACAACCCCAACAATCCCGAGGACGTGTGGTAATCCACCCGCGTCATCCCTCACCCGCAATGGCCGGACTCCCCCTGTGGAGCCCGGCCATTCCTTTTCTCACTCCCAGGGAGGGGCACCCGTCGCTCTTTCCCTGTGCAGTGGCCCAGAAAACGCATCACGGTGCGATGGACGATGCAGCGGCATGCGATGCTCCACGCAGCGGCATGCGATGGCTGATGCAGGGGCATGCGATGGCTGATGCAGGGGCATGCGTTTGGGCACGCGGTGCGCTGCGTATGGGAGGCCAGTGCTCCCTCGTTCGCCAGCCATCGCCCATTGGGGCATTTCGTGGCACAGTGACCCTCCCTGGAGAGGGCAGTGCGTGACGGGTTTCTCGCAAGTCCGAAATCCGCGCCACCACGCTTTTCGGTCCCAAGGACTTGCAAAAAAGGCAGAAAGAATGTATTTTTGTGGTCGATGTGTCTCCGTTTCGGCATCTGGGTGAGTGCGCCAAGCCATAAACCCATGTGCTTCGGCATGTCTGTATGACCTAACCACAACCGAATGAACAAACTGGAAAGGTGTGTCACAAAAGTCCTCGTGCGTCTCGTGGTGGCAGCGTTCTCGCTGCTGCTGCTCTATGGCGTGTGGCTGCTGGCGCGCATTTTCCTCTTCGACATCTTCGTCATCCCCACCAACTCCATGCTGCCCACCCTGCAGCCCGGTGACCGCCTGCTGGTGTGCAAGTCCATCCTGGGCCCCCGGCTCTACCGCAGCCTGCGTGTGTCCCAGGAGCCCACCGTGCTGCGCAGTTACAGGCTGGGCGGGTTGCGCCAGGTGCGCCGTGGCGAGATTGTGGTGTTCAATGCCCCTCTGCACGGCTGGCATGTCAGTTTTCTCATCAATCATGTCTATGCCAAGCGTTGCCTGGCCGTCCCCGGTGACAGCATCTCGGTGGTCAACGGGCACTATGTCAACAGCCGTTGCCCTGGCGCGCTCGCACTCCCCGAGGAGCAGCATCGCCTGCAGGCCGCGCCCGACAGCATCTTCTCCCATGAGGTCTTCTGCGTGCATCCCTTTGACCCCCATGTCCCCTGGACGGTGAAGAACCTGGGCCCCATCTATGTGCCGCGCAAGGGCAACATCGTGCCCCTCACGCCCCTCACGGCCACCTGTATGCGCGAAATCATCGAATGGGAGTTGGGCAGTCCTGTGTCTGTTGACTGGGAGCGCGGGCAGGTTCGGGACTCCAGCGGCAGGCTCCTGCGCCAGCATGAGTTCCGCCACAACTACTATTTCATGGCGGGCGACAACGTGTGCGACTCCAATGACTCGCGCTATTGGGGCCTCGTCCCCGAGGAATATATAATAGGTGTGGCCACCCGCGTCCTCTATGGACGTGACCTGCACACAGGCCGCCTGCGCCGGCACAGACTTATGAGGAGGGTGAGATGACTGACTGCAACATTTCCCATGGCCACATGGCGGCCCCCTCGCCCCTCGCCCGTCTGTTCTCCCTGGCAGGAGTGGCCGCTGTGGTGTGCCTGATGCTCTGCCCCGTCAGTACAGGCTTCTGCCAGGCCGATGTGGCCCTGCCTGTGGTGGCTGCCACACTCGCGGTGCTGGGCACGCTCCTGCTGTTGGCGTGTCGCAGCCCCTTCCGCCTCACCTCCATCGACCTTCTGTTGGGCGTGTGGCTCCTCTATGTGCTGCTCCGGGCCTGGTGTACCTCCGATGTGCCCTGCCTGCCTGCCGTGCTCAGGGCACTGTCACTTGGCGCGCTGTATGCAGGCCTGCGCCTGCTGTGCTCCTGCGCCCTTCCCCCCGCCTGGATGATGGAGGGTGCCGTGTCCCTCTTCGCCCTCCTGCAGGGGCTGCTCTGCCTGTGGCAGTTGCTCACTGGCAGCAGCCACCATGCAGCCTTCCCCATCACCGGCACGTTCCTCAACCCAGGCCCCTGCTCGGCTGTTCTTCTCATGGGCATCTGCCTGGGCGTATATCGCTTCTTTGTCCCCATTTCATCGGCATCAGCCCGCCTTTCCCGCGTGAGTTCCGTCCTGGCCATCGCCACGCTTGTGCTCTGCTCGCTGCTCCTGCCCCTGGGCTGGAGCCGTGCCGCCCTGGTGAGCCTGGCCGGCTGCCTGCTCGTGGCCACATGGCGGCGCATGCCCCCGCGCCTGCGCCTCCTGCTGGTGATGGGCGTGCCTGTGGCAGCCGTCGCGCTCTACCTCATCAAGCGCGGGTCGGCCGATGGCCGTGCGCTGTTTTATGCCATCTCATCGGCATCAGTGGCTCGTCATCCCGTCCTGGGCAGTGGCATCGGCTCCTTTTTCCTTGCCTATGCCCGCGAGACGGCCTCGCTCCATACCCACTTGCCCCTGGCACTTGTCAGTCATGCCAGCACGCTTGACTATGCCCTGGCCGACGGCATGCGTGTGGCCGTCGATCAGGGCTTGCTGGGACTGGCACTTGCCATTTCCTCCCTGTTCACCGTCCTTTTCCGCTTGCGCCAGCGCACTCCCGCCCTCGCCCTTGCGCTGCTGGGGCTGGCCCTCTTCTCACTCTGCTCTTATCCCTTCCAGCTGCTTCCCTTCCAGTTGCTGGCCATCCTGCTGGCCTCCTGGGCCGCCACCCAGCCTGTGGGGAGTGCCCCGGGTGCTCAGGGCAGGAGCGTTGCGAGAGGGCGCACAGGTGCGGTGGTGGTGTGCCTCCTGGCGGTGACATCGGCCATTCTTACGGTCACACCGGCCCTGGAGCGCGTGCGTGCCACCCGCCAGAGCCGTATGATAGTCGGGAGGGATTCCCCCCGCATGCTCGGCCATTACCAGTGCTTGCTCCCCTGCATGCGTCACGATGCCCAGTTCCTGTTCCGCTATGGCCAGTTGCTGGCTTCCTGCGGCAGGTATAATGAGAGCAACTATGTGCTTGGCCAGGGGGTGCTGGTGAGCAACGATGCCATGTTCCATGTGCTTCGCGGCCACAACTACCGCCACCTGCATGCCTGGCCCCAGGCCTGCAGGGCCTACCGCCAGGCCCATGCCCAGAGCCCCGCGCGGCAGTATCCGCTCCTGTGCCTCATGCGCCTGTACCGGCAGATGGGGGAGCGGCGGCAGGCCGTGCACGTCGCCCACGTGCTCCTGCGCCTGCCCGTGGAGCATGACTCGGCACTGGCGCGGGAGATAAGGGATGAGGCAAAGAACTGCATACTCGAACAATAAAAGCGTGCCTATGAGTGTTATAAGATTACTTATGAACAGGTATTTCCGAATACTCCTCCTCGCATTGCTGCCCCTTGTGGCATGCTGTTGCTCCAGGGACACCGATGACCACAGACTGGAGGAAGCCTTGCGGTTTGCCGGTGACAACCGTGCCCAGCTGCAGCAGGTGCTGGACCACTATGCCGGTGACTCGCTCAAGCTCGCGGCCGCCCAGTACCTCATCACCAACATGCCTGGCCATTACTCCTATGCCGACACCGACTCGGTGGTGTCTTATTCGCGCCAGGTGGGTGAGATATGCGCCCGCATGCAGGGATTTCCCTTTGAGCAGATACGCGACTCCATCAATGCCTGTGCCAGCCGGTGTGGCATCCAGAAGGTGGGCAAGGCCTTTGACAGCAGGGTGGTGACGGCTGACTTCCTCATCCACAACATCGACGAGGCGTTCCGCTCCTGGCAGCAGGGACGCTGGGCGCGCCACCTCTGCTTCGACGAGTTCTGCGAATACCTGTTGCCCTACAAGGCCGGCGAGATGCAACTGCTGGACGACTGGCGCACACGTATGCAGGGATTTCAGTGCCAGGGACTGGAGAGGCTCGACTGGTGTGACCAGTATGCCCACTCGGCCCTGCAGGCCGCCAAGGTGGTCAATGCCAACCTGCATGACCTGATGCATCCCGACCATGGGGCCAACATCGAGTTCCAGAACATGCGCATGGAGGATGCCGTGCGGCTGCCCATGGGCACCTGCGACTTCTATGTCCTCATGGCCACCATCCTGCTCCGCAGCCAGGGCATACCCGTGGTGGTGGACTTCACACCCCACTGGGCCTACCGCAACATCGGGCACTCCTGGAACGTGGTGCTCACCAACGAGGGCCGCGAGGTGCCCTTCACCGGCATCTGCACCCAGCCGGGTGACGAGCACAAGCCCGATGAGAGGATGCCCAAGACATACCGCTGCACCTATGCCCAGAACGTGGAGCTGCAGCGGCTGAACCGCCGCGAGAAGTTTGTCCCGCGCCTTTTCCGCAACGTATTCATGCGTGACGTGTCCAGCCATTATGCCAAGTGCTATGATGTCACCCTGCCCGTCAACGCGCGGCATGGCAGTTATGCCTACCTTGCGGTGTATGACGTGGGCGGATGGGCCCCCGTGGCCTATGCCGAGGTGAAGCAAGGCAAGGCCACCTTCACTGACATGGGCTATGACGTGCTCTACCTTCCCCTGCGCTACCATGCCGATGGGCGCGAGGAGGTCTTGGGGCCGCCCTTTGTGCTGGAGCATGACGGCAGTGTGCGCACGCTGGGCTCCAGTGCCCGTGGCAACGAGCATGTGACGGCCTACAGGCGTTATCCCGCGCTGGACTATGTGTATAATGTCATGTGCAGGATCGAGGGCGGACAGTTCCAGGCAGCCAACCGCCCCGACTCGGCCAGTTACCACACGGTGGCCACCCTCACCGATGGCCATGCCTACGGGCGTGAGCTGGAACTGCCCGACAGCGTGCCCGCCTACCGCTACTGGCGCTACAAGCAGGACCGGTCACTGACCCACTGTAACATGGCCGAGATGCAATTCTATGAGCGTGGCACGGGCAGGCGGCTCCACGGACGTGTCATCGGCACCGAGGGGTCCTTCATGAACAGGGGAGGCCGGCGTGAGTGCGTGTTCGATGGGGACGTGCTCACTTTCTTTGACGCGCCCAATCACCAGTACGGATGGGTGGGTCTGGACTTTGACAAGCCCGTGAGCGTGGGGCGCATCTATTACGTGTTCAGGGGTGACGGCAACACCATCGAGCCTGGTGACACCTACCAGCTTTACTGCTGGCAGGGCAAGGACTGGGCATTGATAGACACCCGCCAGGCCAAGCATCCCTGGATCAGATATGACCACATGTCGCCCGATGGCATCTACCTGTTGCGTAACAAGACGCGGGGGAGTGACATGCGCCCCTTCACCTGTGAGCAGGGCAGGCAGGTGTGGTGGTGAGTGCCGGGCATGCTAATGCCGTTCTCCCGCCTGGCGCAGGCGAATTTCCAGGCCTGGCGGGAACACAATTGTGGAATACTAAAAAAGGATAAATGAATATGAGAAAGAAACTTGTCTTGCTGCTCCTGTTTGCTGTCCAGTGTGGGGCAGCCTGGGCCGGACGTGTACAGACCGACTCGCTGCAGAGCCGGGTGCTCGGCACGTGGGTGAAGTTCAATGTGTATCTGCCCGATGGGTTTGGCAAGGGGGAGCGCGTGTACCCTGTGGTGTATCTCCTGCATGGCCTGAGCGATGACTACCGTGCCTGGGAGGAGAAGGGCCAGATGAGCCGTGTGGCCGACGAGTTGATAACTTCGGGCGAGGCTGACGAGATGGTGATAGTGATGCCCAATGCGGGCGGCCCCGACATCCATCACACCCAGTGCGGGTACTTCAATATGCCCGGGTGGGATTACGAGGACTTCTTCTTCAAGGAGTTCATGCCTCAGGTCGAGGAGCGTTACCACGTCGTTTCCGACAAGGGACACCGTGCCGTGATGGGACTCTCGATGGGAGGTGGCGGCAGCACCAGTTATTGCCAGCGTCACCCTGACCTCTTCTGTGCCTGCTTCGCCATGAGCGCATGGCTCGCGTGTGACGATTTCAAGGAAGAGCCGGCTGACAAGCAGGACTGCCTCTACAGGACGCGTGAGGGCGTGAACCGCTATTCCTGCCTGGAATTCATGCGTAAGGCCGATGAGCCGACACTGGCTAAGTTGCGCAGCGTGCGATGGTTCTTGGACTGTGGCGATGACGATTTCCTGTTTGATGTCAACGCCTCCATGCACCAGTTGATGCGCGACAAGGGCGTGCGCCACGAGTTTCGTGTGCGCAATGGCATGCACAACTGGGAGTACTGGCATTATTCCCTGCGCATGGCCTTGCCCTTCGTGTCCCGCTGCTTCTCGCCCCTGCCTCCTGTGCGGTAGGGCGGTGGCACATCCTCAGTCATCGCGCTTGCGCAGTTGCCAGAAGGCCACGGCCGAGGCTGCCGCCACGTTGAGCGAATCGACCCCATGCTGCATGGGGATGCGCACCACATAGTCGGCCTCTACGATGGCCTGTGCTGGCAGGCCATCCCCCTCGGTGCCCATTACGATGGCCAGCCGCTCCTCAGTGGCCAGGCAGGGCGCGTCGAGGGGGATGCTACGCTCGGTCAGTGCCATGGCCACCGTCTTGAACCCCATCTCGCGCAGTGTCTCGTAGGGGTGGTCGGCCCACGTCCAGGGCACGAGGAACACGCTGCCCATCGACACGCGCACGGCACGGCGGTTGAGCGGGTCGCACGAGTCGCGGGTGAGCAGCACGCTGTCGATTCCCAGGGCTGCCGCCGAGCGGAAGATGGCACCGATGTTGGTCGAATCGACCACGCCGTGTATCAGCACCACGCGCCTGGCCTCGCGGCACACCTCCTCCACGCTGCGCTCGGCAGGCCGGCGCATGGCACACAGCACGCCCCGCGTGAGCGTGTAGCCCGTGAGCTGGCTCAGCACCTCGCGGCTGCCCGTATATACGTGACAGTCACCCATCTGTGCGATGATGTCGGCGGCGTCACCTGTGATGTGCTTGCGCTCGCAGAGCAGTGACACAGGCTGGTAGCCCGCCTGCAGGGCCACCCTGATGACCTTGGGGCTCTCGGCTATGAAGATGCCCTTCTCGGGCTCCAGGCGGTTGCGCAGTTGCGCCTCGGTCAGTGTGCAGTAGGCCGCCAGTCGTGGGTCTGCCGCACTCTCAGTCTCTATAATCTGCATTTCCTGTTTCTTTTTTGGAGTGTTATTGGACCGCGCTGTGGCGTGTCCTCTTGGTGCAAAGGTACACCTATAATCTCTCATCCCCGCCATTTCGGTCTCTCTTTCGGCCTTTTTCGCATGTAATTGCAGTATATGAGCACGTTGTCACCGATATGTGCTGTGGTTTACATTAAAATATGTTACCTTTGCTAAAGAAATGTAACTGACGTATGAGTTTTCTGGATTTATGCAAGCAGCGGTTCTCGGTGCGCAGTTATAGCGCGGAGGCCGTGAGTGATGGCCAACTGGAGTATATCCTGGAGTGTGCCCGCCTGGCCCCTTCGGCAGTCAACCTCCAGCCGTGGAGGTTTATCGTGGTGCGCTCGGAGCAGGCCCGCCAGCAGGTGCAGTCGTGCTACAAGCGTGAGTGGATAGCCCAGGCCCCCCTATATATAATATGTGTGGTGCGCCACGCTGAGGAGTGGGTGCGCCGTGACGGCAAGCGGCATGGCGACATCGACGTGGCCATCGCTGCTGAGCACATCTGCCTGGCCGCAGCCGACCAGGGGCTTGGCTCGTGCTGGGTGTGCAACTTCGATGCCGCACGCCTGCATGACCTGATGGGGCTGGATGCTGACGAGGAGCCCCTGGCAATAGTGCCCATAGGCCATCCCGCCCAGGAACTGGAGGTGCCGGACAAGAAGCGCAAGGAGCGTGCCTCCATCGTGAGCGAGCAGTGACACCCCTACGATGAAAATCATGAGGCGTGAGGGACAAGGGCAAGCAGTCTGTCCCTGCCGCCCCGACATATTCATTTAATCATTAACACATCACAAATCCCAAACACAATGAGAAAGTTTTTTCTGTGCGCCCTGGCGCAAGTGATGGCTCTGGCAGCCTTCTCACAGGTGAACATCCAGTTGCACTATGACCTGGGCAAGCCCATCAACCCCGACAGCGAGGACGGCCGCCAGCCCATCACCACCACTGTGGAGATGTTCAAGGCAGACAAGCTCGGCTGCACTTACTTCTTTGTCGATATGGACTACCGGAGCAAGAGCGACGCTGCCACAAAGCGCGGAGTCATCGGTGCCTACTGGGAGGTGAGCCGTGACTTTACCTTTGCCAAGGTGAAGGACAGCAACGTGAGCTTTACCGCACATGGCGAGTACAATGGCGGACTCAACCAGGCAGGTCCCTTCCAGCAGGCCATCCTCGTGGGTCCCGCACTGCAGTGGCACAACGATGACTTCCGCAAGACCTTCACCTTCCAGGCCATGTACAAGCACATGCTCAAGGGCAACAACGGCCTTGAGGGCCACGCCAGTTTCCAGACGACAGTGGTGTGGGGCATCAACTTTGCCAATGACCTGTGCACCTTCAGCGGCTTTGCCGACCTGTGGTATGCCCAGACCCCCAAGAACGTCTATAAGGGAAAGACGGGCAGTGACCAGCGTGGCATGATTTTCCTGACGGAGCCCCAGTTCTGGTTCAACATTGTGAACCGCCACAAGGCCAACAATAAGCTCTCTATCGGAACGGAGTGGGAGATGAGCAACAACTTCATCTGGTACAATTTCCCCGTGGAGAAGAACCGCTCGTTCTACTGGAACCCCACCATCGCACTCAAGTGGAGCATCTGATAGATAAGGATAGGTAACAGTCAAGATTATGTTAGAGAAACTTTTCGGATTCGCTCCATCGTCCATGACGGTGAAGCGTGAGGTGCTGGCTGGTATCACTACCTTCCTCACCATGGCCTATATCCTGGCCGTAAACCCCAGCATCCTGGGCGATGCCGGTATGGACAAGGGCGCGGTGTTCACCGCCACGGTCATCTCCTCAGTGGTGGCCACGGTGATTATGGCCCTGTATGCCAAGCTGCCCTTTGCCCTTGCCCCTGGCATGGGACTCAATGCCTTCTTTGCCTACACCGTGGTGCTCACCATGGGCTACACGTGGCAGTTTGCGCTCACGGCTGTGTTCATCGAGGGACTCATCTTCATCCTGCTCACCCTCACAGGTCTTCGTCAGAAGATTGTGGATGCGATGCCGCTGGTGCTGCGCCGTGCCATCTCTCCCGGCATAGGCTTCTTCATCGCCTTCATCGGCCTGAAGAATGCCGGCATCGTGTCGGCCAGCCCCGCCACGTTTGTCACCATGGGCAACCTGCATGACCCCGCTGTGCTGCTCGCCTGCTTTGGCATCCTGCTCAGTGCCGTGCTGCTCATCAAGAAGGTGACTGGCGCTCTGCTCATCGGCATACTGCTGACCACCGTGATAGGCATCCCCCTGGGTGTGACCCACTTCACGAGTGTGCTTGACACCCCGCCCAGCATCGCGCCCATCGTGATGAAGTTTGAGTGGCACAATGTGCTGAGTTTCGACATGGCTATATGCGTCCTCACATTCCTCTTCATCGACATGTTTGACACCATCGGGACGCTCCTGGGTGTGAGCCATCGTGCGGGCATGGTGGACGAGAAGGGCAACATCCCCCGCCTCAACCAGGCCTTCATGGCTGACGCCATCGGTACCACCGTGGGTGCCATGCTGGGAACCAGCACCGTAACCACCTATGTCGAGAGTGCGTCAGGTGTCAATGCGGGCGGACGCAGCGGACTCACCTCCTTCACGACAGCCGTCTGCTTTATGGTGGCTCTCTTCCTCGCGCCTCTCTTCCTCGCCATCCCTGCCCAGGCCACAGCCCCCGCGCTGGTACTCGTGGGTGTGATGATGATGACGGACGTGTCGAAGTTGCACCTGGGTGACTTCGCCGACGCGGTGCCCGCATTCGTGTGCATCGCCCTGATGCCTCTCACTTACAGCATCTCCGATGGCATCCTGGTGAGCCTGATAACCTATGTGCTCCTGCGCACCTTCACGGGTCGCTGGCGTGAGCTCAAGGTCAGCATGGTCATCCTGGCCATCCTGTTCCTGCTCAAGTACGCCTTCCTCTGAACCAGGGACACAAGACAGAAATCGCGCATTTGCGACCCTGCCATGGTGCAGGCGCAAATGCGCGATTTCTGTCTTACGGCTCTTCCTGGAGCCATCCGGGCTATCCCCCTATCTCCCCGATGTGCCCGGCCACCTCGCACAGGCTGTCATACCACTCCTGGCCAAAGCGTCGCGTGAGTGGCTCCTGTAGGAACTTATAGATGGGCAGTCCCAGTTCCCTGCCCTTTCTCACAGCCTCGCGGCACACCTCCCAGCGGTGGTAGTTGAGGGCCACGGTGCCGTTGGCAAACCGCTTCTCGCGGATGGGGTAGAGGGCACAGGAGATGGGCTTGATGAAGTGAGCCTTCCCCGCGCGGTAAGCCCGCTCAAGGGCACACAGGCAGCAGTCCCCCTCGTAGCAGGTGAACACGCAGTTCTTCCCGCCCACGATGCTTGTCACGAGGTCGCCCTCACTGTCCGTGTAGGCCACCCCTTGCTTGTCCACCACGGCCTGTGCCTGTGCCGTGAGGTCACCCCATACACTGTCGAGCGAGTCCTCGATGCCCGCTATTTCCTCGATGGTGACGGGTGCGCCGGCATCGCCTTCCACACAGCAGATGCCCTTGCAGGCGTCCAGGTCACAGCAGAACTGCTCTGTGATGATGTCCGAGGAGACGAGCACGCCTTCGATGTCCAGTATCATTTGATGTCTTAGAATATGTTTCCTTGTGCTACAATAGGGGCCTCCCCGTTGCTCGAGGAAGCCCCTTCGTGATTATTTCAGAGAGTACTCTATGGTGTTCACCACACGTATTTTCTTGATGTAGGGCGTGTTCTCGTCACGGCTCTCGATGCTGAACTGCCCCTGCTGTGCGCTGCGTATGCCGCCCAGTGAGCAGTCAGAGTCATCGGCGAACTTCTGTGCCGTGGCCCGTGCATTCTTGGTGGCCTCCTCCACCATGCCTGGTTTTATCTCGTTGAGCCCCGTGAAGTCATACTTGATTTGGTCGGTGCCATACTCCTCGCTCACCAGTGCGATGCCCTGCCGCATGAGTTCCGCCTGCTTGGTGATGAGGCTGCGCACCAGGTCCACGTTGGTGCTGGTGACGGTAATGACGCTCTTGGCCACATAGCGGTAGGTCACCACCTCGTTGCTGTAGGAGTTTGCCTGGCGGTCCGAGATGGTGGGCGAGTTCACGCTTATCTCGCTCTCCTTGATGCCTCCGGCCTTCAGAAAGGCCACCACCTGCCTGTTCTTGCGCTCAATCACGCCGTACATCTCCGATGGGTCATTGCCTATCTCCTTGTATGTCAGTGGCCAGGACACCTTGTTGGCCTTCACTTCCTTCTCGGCCAGACCCTTGACCACCACACAGCGGTCGCGGTCTTTGAAGGTCACGATACCATTTCTGATTGCCACTCCAGTGGCTGTCATGCCCATTGCCATGATGATGGCAGAGAGGACGAGTCCTTTTGAATCCATGATAACTGTTGTTTGTGAGTTAGACTTCGGTTCTTTTCTCGGCCTAAAGGTAGATAGAAAACGGGGATGCACATGTCTGTTTTACCAACTTTAACATGTGCATCCCCGTTTTTTTAATCTTTGTTTCTTGTTGGCCGCTGGCGTTCTGCTGTCTTTCCCCCTGCGCCATGGCCCTCACGACGCAGCGCGGTGCGTTGGCCGATGCAGCGGCATGCGTGCCCCGACGCAGGGGCATGCGTGGGCTCACGCAGGGGCATGCCTTTTTGGGGGTATGGCGGCACCCGTCCTTACTTGACGTGTATTGTCTGCCCCGGCTTTATGCTGGCCTTGCGGATGAGCTTGCCTCCGCAGGTCACCTTGACCTGGAGTTTGGCGGGCGACAGGCGCGTCACCTCGATGTCCATGGGCTTGTCCGTGCATGCGTGCATGTTGCGGAATGAGTAGCGGTTCCAGGCTGCGGGCATCTGCGGAGTGAGGTCAAAGGTGCGGAAGCCCGTGGCGCGGAAGCCCAGCAGCCCCTCGGTGAAGATGCGGCAGTAGAGCGCGTTCTCGGTGCTCAGGTGCCTTTGCCCGCCCTCAGGCCATGCCTCGACCATGTAGGGGACGTGCTCGCCCAGCAGTCGCACCGCGCTGAACCGCTGCAGGAACTCCACCCCACGGTCGGCATATCCTGCCGCCATCGCACCGCGCAGGCCGTAGAGTGTGGTGCGGTCCCAGAATATCTTGTCCCCGCTGACGCTCAGCATGCCGTTCTCAGTCCACAGTTGTGGGCTGAACATGGCTTTCACCGTGCCCTCGGCGCGGTCATAGATGCCCATGGTGAGCGGGATGCTTATCCATGAGCGCAACTTGTCGTTGCCCTCGTAATAGCGGTAGGTGTCATAGCCCTCCACCTCGTGGTGGAAGAACAGGTCGATGTTCCGCCTCAGCTCAGCCGCCTGCCGGCGGTAGGTGCTGGCCACCACAGCGGGCTTGCCCAGAGCCTCGGCCAGGTAAGCCGCGCTGCCCAGGGCATCATAGTAGAGGCTGCTCGTGCACAGGTTGGCGTCGCCCGATGGCAGGCGGTGCTCCAGTTCGTCGGCATCGCTGGCCACCACACCATGCTGGTTCAGTTTCCTGTGGCAATACTCCAGGCACCACTCGATGAGTGGCCACACCTCCTCGGCCACCTTGCGGTCGCCCCTCTCCAGGCAGTAGCGGCTGGCTCCGTAGGCCAGCATGGCCTGGTCACCCCGGTCAAATGGGCCGAAGGTGTCACTCCCGTTGCAGATGATGCTCCAGGGCATGAACTTATAGTCGGGGTTGGTCAGCTTGCTGTAGCATCTCCAGGTCGTCATCGCGCTCTCGTTGCCCAGCGCATAGCCCAGGAAGGGAAGGAAGGGGTTGATGTACTCCGCCTGGTCATTGCACCACATCGCACCATAGTATGACTCGCCACCGGGGCACTGCATCGGGCCCACGGGAGTGTCTGTGATGCTCTCTGCAGCCCTTATCTTAGCCATGGCAAAGAGTGTGGATAGGGTGTCGTCGGGACATGAGAAGTCCAGGCTTTCTGTCACCGTCTGCACCAGCAGTGCCCGGTCATCGGCCTCCTTGTCGAAGTCCAGAATGGTCTCATGCTCCTTCTCTTTCTTGTAAGCCTCGATGGAAGCGTGGAAGATAAGGCTCTCGCCCGGTTTCAGCGTCACGTTCAGTTCCTCCTGCAGGCTGGTCCTGGCCACCAGGCAGTAGGGCCCGTCCTGGTAGTCCTGGCTGTTGGTCACACGCTCGTTGCGTATGGCAGGCACCCTCACGGCCTTCTCCTTGTCGCCCGTGTTCTTGATGACATACCTCTCGCACACCGCCTGCTTCGTGGGGCTGGGCCACAGCGTGCGCTCTATTGAGAAGGTGCATCCGTCGCCTTGTGTCGTCGAGTTCACAGTCAGACAGCCGTCCAGGCGCACCCTGTTGACCTTCTCCCAGCCCAATTGACGCTTGTTTATGGTGATTCCATCGAGGAAATCCACATCAGACTGTGGCATCCAGCTGGCATGGGTGTTGTCTGGCAACGTGCGCAGGGTGGGGAACACCAGGTGGCGGTTCACGCTGAACCGTCCATCTCTGTCCACATTCCAGTAATAGACCACTGCGGCCCTGCGTCCGCTCATCTCCACATGGTCACCATGGGGCAGTCCGCCTCGCTGTCCGTCCCATTCCACCGCGTGATGGCCTGCGATGCTCCATCTTGGTCCGGCCATCATCCACACAGGCAGTGCGATGAGCACCGCCAGCAGTAAGAGTCTCTTCATTCCTTGTCTTGTTTAGTTGCTTGGGTTATTTCAGTAGGCACGCCCCTCCGCTCCATGCAGTCAGTACTCCACCTCCGCCATGAGCGGGCAGTGGTCCGAGGCAGCGTTGCCCACCACCGTGCGCAGGTTGGTGGCCCTGGGTTGTCCAGTGCCCTGGCGCGTGATGATATAGTCGATGACTTCGCGCGGATGGTCGTAGGGGAAGGTGGGCGTGACCTTGCTCGTGAGCACCTGGAAGTGCCTGCCCATCTCCTGGATGAATGCTGAAGAGGGCGTGTCGTTGAAGTCCCCCATGACGAACACGGGCTTGCGGCGGTACTTCCTCAGGGCCTTGCGTATCAGGGTTGCCGACTGCATGCGGTCCTCCTCGGTGAGTGAGAGGTGCGTGCAGCACACCACATAGCGGCCGAAGTCGGCTATCAGCAGTGCCCGCTCCTCCTCGCGTCCGGGCAGTGGGAGGCGTGTGACCCGCTTCGGGGCGCGCTTGCTCAGCAGCGCAATCCCGTACTTGCCTCCCTGCAGGGGTATTGCCCCCGCGAATGTGGCGTGCATGCCCGTGTGCTGTGCGATGTCGCCTGCCACATAATGTCCGCCCACGCGCCGGCTCGCGCTGTCCACCTCCTGCAGGGCCACCACGTCGGGTGCCTCCTCCAGGATTACCTGTGCGATGCGCTCGGGCGCATATCTCTTGTCCATCCCCTCGGCATGGTGGATGTTGTAGGTCATCAGCCTCAGTCGCCGGGCCTGCATGGGAGCCATGCACAGCAGGGCGAGCATGATGACACAGAAGTGTTGATGGTGTCTCATTCCGTTCCAGATTTAACGTGAGAGTGCGGTGAAATGGCCAGGCTGCCCGGCCCTCCTGCCTGTTGCGTCATGCTTCAGCGGTCCAGTCGGCGCAGCCATTCCTCCAGTTCGCCTGTCCACTGCCTCTTCCACACAAACCAGTCATGGAAGGCCCAGCCATGTCCTCCCACAGGATAGACGTGCAGCACGACCTGCACGCCCTTGTCGTTCAGGGCCTGGCAATAGACCAGACTGTTGCGCAGGGGCACCACGTTGTCGTCAGAGCTGTGCATGATGAAGGCGGGTGGAGTCTGCTTGGTCACCTGCTTCTCATTACTATATAAGTCCACGAGTTGCTGTGAGGGGTTCTTGCCCAGCAGGTTCTCGCGGCTGCCCTGGTGCGTGAATGACGCGTCCATGGTGATTACGGGATAGAAGAGAATCTGGAAGTCGGGCCTGTTCTCGGCATTGGTGAAGTGCGTGGCCGCTGTCGAGGCCAGGTGTCCACCCGCGCTGCAGCCCTGTATTCCCAGTTTGCTGAATCCCCACTCCTGTGCATGCTGGCGCATGAGATGCATGGCCTGGTGCACGTCCTCCAGCGGTACCTGGTAGTGCGTGTTGGGCAGGCGGTACTTCAGGACGGCATAGGTGATGCCCTGGTTGAGGTACCATTGTGCCATGTCGCGCCCTTCGTAACTGTACCAGACGTCATAGTAGCCACCCCCCGGGCAGTCCAGAATGGCCAGTCCGCAGGGTTTCTGGGGCACATAGACGGTGAGCGTGGGCACGGTCACCTTGTTGCTGTGGTGACCGTCGTCGTATTCTGGCTCCGTGATACCGTTTTCGGTGGGCGGTTGTGTGCCTTCCCAGATCTTCGTTTCCCAGGTGGGTTTCTGTGCGTTGGCAGCCACGACGGCCAGTGCGGCCAGCAGCCAGAGTGTAAGTTTCTTCATAACGGGTCTTGTTTAGAGTTTTGCATGACAAAGTTAACAATAATCTCCCTCATCCCGCCTGCAGAACCCGTGAAATGTGGATGCTGCTGCCGATTTTCTCCTTCTTGCAACAGAATGACGGGGCAGAAGGCATGCAGGATGGCAGAAAATGGCTAACTTCGCAGTAAAGGCAAGTTAAAGTCCTATCCCATAACAGATGAAAAGAATGCAAAAGTGGGCTCGTGCCCTTGGCGTGGCGGCACTCGCGCTGCCCGCCCTCACCCTGTCGGCAGGCAGGGATGTGCCCCGAGTGGTCAACTTTGTCAATTTCATTCGTGCCTGCGAGCCGCGCGACCCCGATGTCATCACGCCCACGGTGCTCTATGAGACCGTGCGCAGTGAGGCCGACGCCATCCACCGGTACGGCTTCCATGGCACTTGGCTGCTCCAGTATGATGCCCTCATCATGCCCCAGTACCAGCAGATGATGCTTGAGGAGCAGGCTCATGGCTGTGAGGTGGGCGGATGGTGGGAAATCACAGAGCCCCACGTGGTGGCCGCCGGCATCAAGTGGCGTGGCCGCTATCCCTGGGACTGGCATTCCGACAAGGGCTTCTCGGTGGGCTACACCCCGCAGGAGCGGGAGAGGCTCGTGGATGTGTATATGGAGAAATTTCGCAGCATCTTCGGATGCTACCCCCACAGCGTGGGCTCGTGGTTCATTGACGCGCACTCCCTGGCCTACATGCACGACAAGTATGGCGTGGAGGGCAGCTGCATCTGCCGCGACCAGGTGGGCACCGACGGCTACACCCTGTGGGGCGGCTACTGGCATGGAGCCTATTACCCCTCACGCCGGAACATGTACATGCCCGCGCAGACCGAGGCCGCGCAGATAGACATGCCCGTGTTCCGCATGCTGGGCAGTGACCCCCTCTACCAGTACAGCGCGGGAGTGGGAGGTGCGGTGCAGAGTGTGTGCACCATGGAGCCCACCTATGTCAACGCCCAGGACAGCGCGTGGGTGGCATGGTACCTGCGCTGCCAGACGGAGCATCCTGCCCTGGGCTATACCTATTTCCAGGCCGGGCAGGAGAACTCCTTCACCTGGGCCAGGTTCAGCAAGGGCTATGAGGTGCAGCTGCCCCAGATAAAGCGGCTCGCCGATGAGGGCCGGTTGCGCGTGCAGACACTGGTGCAGAGCGTGCGCGACTTCCGCAAGCGCTACCGCGTGACACCCCCCACAGCCTGTTCCGCCCTGGAGGACTACACCGCCAACCAGGGACGCACGGTGTGGTACGACAGCCGCTTTTACCGCGCCAACATCCTGTGGGAGTCGGGCCGCATGGGCATCCGTGACATACACCTCTTCCGCGAGCAGGCTACCTCGGCCTATCTCCAGAATGTGTGCACCAGCAACCAGTGCGTCTATATGACCTTCCCGATTGTCGATGGCTGCCTGTGGAGCACGGCCCGTGACATGGCCAGCATGCGCCTGCTGGTGCGCCAGGGGGCTGGTGAGTGGCAGGAGGCCCGGGGTGGAGAGCCACACCTGGTGGGCAAGAAGGGTGTGATGAAGGTCACCTGGCCCCTGCAGAATGCCGCTGGCGAGGTGCGCATCATCATGGACGAGCGGGGCATGCAGGTCACTTGCGGACAGCAGGGACTGGACTGGTGCCTGCAACTCACCACGCAGCCCCAGGCCACACTTCCCTTCGTGTCCATCGGACAGAACTGTATCGAGGCCAGCCAGGACGGCTTCACCTATCATGCGGATGTCACAGCCGGCCGTGCCGAGGACTTGCGCCAGGGTGGTGACGGGCGGGTACTGCGCCTCTATCCCCATGCTGGCAAGTTGCGCCTGGACTTCTCACAGGTGCGGTGAGCCATGGCGCAGACATCACCTAATGAGAATGTAATCTGGCACAAAGCCACGACTCATCAATAACCAATCAATATAAATAGCCGATGAAAAGGATATTTTTGGCCATGTCGGCCGCTCTGCTTGGCCTGGACATGACCGCTGCGGCGGCTCACTTCACGCTCCAGGCCTGGACCGAGCATCTGCCTTCCCCCCTGGGCATTGACAGCCCCCATCCACGCTTTACCTGGATGCCCGACAGCACCTGCCAGGCCACTCGGCAGCAGTCATGGCACCTGGTGGTGGCCCTCGACTCGCTCTCCGCCGCGCGCATGCAGGGCAGCCTGGCGTGGGACAAGTATGGACAGGATGACCGCGTGCTGGCACGCTATGGCGGACAGCCGCTCAAGCCGCGCACGAAGTACTACTGGCGTGTGGTGGCCGACTATGGTGACAAGCAGGCCGACAGCGGCGTGCAGACCTTTGAGACTGGACTGGGCAGCCGTGCCAACTGGCATGGCAACTGGATAGGGGACGGCCAGGGGCAGGACGCGCTGCCTGCTCCCTATTTCCGCAAGACCTTCTCGGTAGGCAAGAAGATAGCGCGGGCCCGCGCCTACATGGCCGCTGCGGGACTGTACGAACTGAGCATCAATGGCCACAGGGTGGGCGACCACATGCTGGACCCACTATACACGCGCTTTGACCGCAGGATACTCTATGTGACCCACGATGTGACCTCCCTCCTGCGCCAGGGCGTGAATGCCGCTGGCGTAGTGCTGGGCAACGGGTGGTACAATCACCAGTCCATCGGTGTGTGGAACTTCGAGCACGCCCCCTGGCGCAACCGTCCCGCCTTCTGTCTTGACCTCGTCATCACCTATGAGGATGGCACCGAGCAGGTTGTGGGTAGCGACCTCTCCTGGCGCACCGGCGAGGGAGAGGTGGTGCAGGACAATATCTACACGGGCGAGCATCGCGACTTCACCCGCTCGCAGAAGGGCTGGGACACTCCCGACTTCGACGACAGCAAGTGGCGGGGAGTTGGCTTCCGTGGCTGTCCGGCCCAGCATGTGTCGGCCCAGCAGGCACGCCCCATACGCATCGACTGGGAGCGCAAGGCCGTTGCGCTGAAGCGGCTCTCTGACAAGGTGTGGCTCTTCGACTTCGGCCAGAACATGGCTGGCGTGACCCACCTGAAGGCCCAGGGTGAGCGAGGCACCGTGCTGCGCATAAGGCACGCTGAGCGTCTGGGCAAGGACGGAGCCATAGACCCCTCAAACATCGATGTCTATTACCGGGGTGACCGGGAGCGTGACCCCTTCCAGACCGATGTGGTGACCTTGAGCGGTGAAGCCGATGAATATTGCACGCAATTCAACTACAAGGGCTTCCGTTATGCCCAGGTGGAGAGCTCGCAGCCCATCACCCTCACCGAGGACAACCTCACGGCCTGCTTCCTGCACAGCGATGTGCCACCGGTGGGCAGCATCACGGCCTCGAACCCCATCATAGGCAAACTGATGCACGCGAGCCGCATGTCCTACCTGTCCAATCTCATGGGCCTGCCCACTGACTGCCCCCAGCGCGAGAAGAACGGCTGGACGGGTGACGGACACCTGGCCATCGAGGCTGGCCTGTATAACTATGACGGCATCACCGTCTATGAGAAGTGGATGCAGGACCACCGGGATGAGCAGCAGCCCAATGGCGTCCTGCCCGACATCATACCCACGGGTGGCTGGGGCTACGGGACCGACAACGGACTTGACTGGACCAGCACCATCGCCATTATCCCCTGGACGCTCTACCTCTTCTATGGGGATGACCAGGCTCTGAGGGACTGCTATGAGAGCATGCGCCGCTATGTCGATTATGTGGACCAGCGGTACCCGCAGCACCTGGCAGACTGGGGCAGGGGTGACTGGGTGCCCGTGACCGTGGGCAGCAACAAGGAACTCACCAGCAGCGTCTATTTCTATACCGACGCACGCATCCTGGCCAATGCGGCGCGGCTGCTGGGCCGGGATGACGATGCCGAGCACTATGGCCGCCTGGCCAGTGACATCCGCCAGGCCATCAATGACCGCTACCTCAACCGCGAGACGGGCATCTATGCCAGTGGCACACAGACCGAGCAGAGCGTGCCGCTCTATTGGGGTGTGGTGCCCAGCGAGTGTGAGGCCCTGGTGGCCCAGCGTCTCAACGAGCGGGTGGTGGCTTCGGACTATCACCTGGATGTGGGTGTGCTGGGCTGCAAGGCCCTGCTCTGTGCTCTCAGCCAGCACGGTTACCCCGAGACGGCCTACCGCGTGGCCGTGCAGGACACCTACCCCTCGTGGGGCTGGTGGGTGCGTAACGGGAGCACCACCCTGCTGGAGAATTGGCGACTGGATGCCGAGCGTGACATATCGGACAACCACATGATGTTTGGCGAGATAGGCGCATGGTTCTACAAGGGGCTGGGTGGCATCTATCCCGATGAGCGTGAGCCTGGCTTCCGCCACATACGCCTCACGCCCTACTTCCCACCCTCGCTGGGCTCGTTCAGCGCGCGCCACACCTCGCCCTATGGACAGATAGAGTCCTCATGGACGTGCAAGGGCCACAAGGTCAACTACACCGTGCGCATCCCCGCCAACTCACGCGCCACCCTCACTATCCCCGAGGGGTACACCGTCAAGGGGCAGGGCCGTACCATGGAACTGTCCTCTGGCGTGCATCACATCGAGATGAGGTGAGGTGAAAAAGCCCCCTCCCAGCCTCCCCCAGGGGGGAGGGGCGACTTTGCTTGCAGGGTGCTTGGGCTGTCGCATGCCCCCTCTCTGACTATGTTACTGCGGGGGGCGTTTGTGACGCATCGCGCCCCGCCTGTCGTCCAGCCTGGGCTGGACAATTAGCGCATGCGGCTGCAATGGCCATCGCATGCGGCTGCGATGACTGATGCAGCCGCATGTATGTGCCCCTGCAGCCGCATGCGTTTTTTAGGGTCAGTAGATATTTAGTGGGGATAAGCAAATAAGTTAGCAATACGGAAGAGGA
>CAVKOT010000004.1:23509-36085 GCA_963658045.1 Opitutia bacterium UBA4654 | reverse complement strand
AATAGAACACACTGACATCCATCGAAATAACTTGGGGCCTAGTACGACACGCTTCAAGGCACATGATGGATAATGAAATTTTCTATCATGTTCGTCTCCCAAATTATACTTTTCCATAGTTTCCACATCACCAAAATACTTCATATCAAGACCAGCCGGACTAGGGACATACAAGCGCCACTCACCCTCATGCTCCCACCACTTATTTTTGATATTCGTTTGGATAAGCATTGATATTGGGCCACCGCATTCTCCTATATGAATAAGACCTGGTATCGTATTTGTGTAATTTATTGGGAAAGGGCCATAATGCGAGAAGGGAAATCTGTCCGTGTCCAGTTCAAGACAAAAGCCATTGTTCTGTGCGTAAAAAGCCCACATCAAACCATTATCTGCATTCTTGGCCAAAGACACAAGCCCCAACTTTTTATACAAGATATTCCAATGAGCCTCACGACACCAACCACATGCACTTTCCAATGTCTGAAACTCCATCCGAATATTACTGTAAAGGTCTTTAGTCAAAGCCTCCACATCTTTCCATGTGCTGTACTCTATTAAATTCTCGTTACAATCAAACAAATCATTTAACTGATTAGGATGCGAAGCATAGACATAAAATTTAACGTTATGTCTTAATGGTAAGATAAAACAAAATGGTAGATTTGCAGAAAAGTTACAAAATACGGCTGTAGATGATACTTAAAATCGAATTTGAGAATTTTTTCTCCATAAAAGAACTAGTGAGAATTGATTTTCGGGCTGCCAATATCAACACAGCACTTGCTCGTGAATTGCGACACAATGTAATGGACTGGAATGGTGTTCCCGTCTTAAAGTCTGTTGGTCTGTTTGGACCGAACGCATCTGGCAAGTCCAACATTATGAAAACGGTTGATTTCTGCTGTAGATTGATACTAAACTCACATCTTAACAATGAAGGTGCGGTCTTCAATTTTGAGCCATTCAAGTTTGATGGCTGGCAAAAGAAACCAAGCAAGTTCTTGATTGATTTTGTGTGTGATGACGTGGAATACGAATATTCCTTTGAGTTGACCAGAACGAAAATCCTTTCAGAAAGCCTTTATCACTATCCTGTTGGCAGAAGGGCAAAAGTGTTCGTCCGTGATGCTAATGGAAAGTATAGTTTTGGTACAGGTGTCATCAGCAAACCGACGGACGTTGTATTGAACACCAGTGACAAAAACCTGTTCTTGAGCCGAGCAAGTTCAATGAATCGCGAGATAGCGCAGAAACTTTATCGTTACTTCCTGAATCAGTTTCTTTTGGGACTGGTTAATGTTAATGAGATGATGGTTCTTGACAGTTTCAACCGCTATAAAAGGGTTATACTCAAGGCTCTTGAAATATGTGATACCGACATAACTGACATTGAGGCACGAAAAGAGCAGGTTTCTGCACCAGTCGCAATACCAGGACAGGGAGATTTGTCATTCAGGTTGGTTGACATACTAAAGTTCAAGACTTTCCATCGCAACCAAAAGGATGTGATGTTCGATTTGGATATGGAAGAGTCCAACGGCACGAGAAAACTTTTTCAGATCTTGATTCGGCTATTGGATGTCGTTAAAAACAGAAAGAGCATAATGATGGATGAGTTTGACATGGGGCTGCATACCCGATTGGCGGATTTTATCCTCGACCTGATTCATGCATCGGAAGGAAGCCAACTTTTGTTCTCGTCCCATAACACCAACCTGATTGATGTCAAGAGATTGAGGAGAGACCAAATCATCTTTGTCAACAAGTCAGAAGATGGAGCCACAGGGGTGTATTCTTTGTATGATTTCAAGGATTTCCGAGAAAACATGGATGCAGAAAAGGGATATATACAAGGTCGTTTTGACGCTGTGCCATACGTTGACTCTTCCGTAGATAATATCAAGCAATTATTGGAGGGATAACCATGGCATGCAAGGCTAAATTGTTGTTGAGCAATCCTTGCTTCGAGATATGGTTGCTTCTGCATGCAAAAGACCAGAAAACATCATTAAGTTCCGCTGACGCTGTTAAGGAACTAAAGGATAGTGGCCCAGTGTGGCACAATTACAGCAAGGCTCTCTTTACTGACACACAGAAACATTTCTAAAGGAACATCTTGAAGAAGCAGTCAGTAGGGCCAAGGCATTAGAAGATTTTCAAAATCCTTCTTCACTAATCTACAAGTTGTTGGAAATTTTAGAGGACAAAGCGTAGGATTCCGGGGAATATTATATTCAAGCACACGGCCGCAAAGGAGGCAAGTCTGTTCCACGCCAGTTCGGAATAAGGGTTATTGTGTACTCGGTGATATACCCGATGCGGGGCAAACGGACACCAAGTCCGTTTGCCCCGCATGGCTCAGTATGTTGTCTCACTCCTTATTTCAGCACGGTCTCCTCGGTGATGGTCACAGGACCCATAAGTCCTGAGGGCATCAACTCTGAGTGGCTATCGTAGAAATGGTCGTGCCCCAGATAGGTCACCCTATGCTGGGTTCCTGGCTGGCGGTCACCGATGATACGGTTGCGCCAGGGGTTGATGACCTCTACCTCCATGTGGTTCTTGCCCTGGCGGAGTGCGCTGGTGATGTCGATGCTGTAGGGCTCATGCCAGATGGTGGGCAGGACCTGGCCGTTGAGAGTCACCGTGGCCATGCCTCCCACCTGGCCCAGGTGCAGCAGGTAGGTGGCTTCATCCTGCATCTTGCCTGGCATCTCAAAGTCCTTGCTATAAAACGCCTTGCCCGAGAAATACTTGATACCTGGCACATCGGACTCTGTGAGGGATGTCAGCAGGGGCATTTCCACCGCTTCAGTGGGTGCTCCCATGTTCGGCTCAAAGGTGACAGCCCAATGGTCGCTGATGCTTGCCACCACGCATTGATGTGTGGCTGGAACTGTGTGACCTCCCTCCACGTCCTGGTCCAGAAGCATGACAAACACGGCATCGTGGGCACAGAGCTGCAGACTCACACTGGTGCGTCCACCCTCGGACTTGTAACTGGGCACCTCTCTCCTGCCATCCTCGGGATGCCACACCTCCGCCTTCTTGCCGCTGGACTTCAGACTGACGCTCACCTCGGCCGGCTTGTCGGCAGCATTGCTTATCCAGTAGATGTCTCCGTCAGAGAGACGACGATGTATGAAGTTGAGGTCTTTCTGCCCGTCATAGTCCACATCCTTCTCCAGGCCTGCTGCCTGCATGGGATTTTCTGCCTGTGCAGGGGTCAGCACATTCTGCCTGCCAGAGTGCCAGATGGCATTCACCAAGCGTCTCCATTCCGTGCTGTCAGACTGCAGCTCACTGTTCACCTGGGGCTCATTGCCATAGATGAAGATGCCGCTTGCTGCCAAATCGTTGAGTTTGTGCAACTCGGCAATGCCCATCTGGCGTACTACAGGCGAAATCCACAGCATCCGGTAGGAGGCTCCTGCGGGCGTGGTGATACGCTGGCCATCAGGCGTGAGTTCCCTGGTCAGTTCCTGCAGGCCGACGAAGTCATAGTTGTAGCCCTTGGGCATCCGTGTGTTATCCACGCCACACAAGGCCGTGACATTGTTGTCTGTACCATAATAATAAGCGATGTCGGCCACGTTCTGGCCCTGTTGCAGCAGATAGCAACTGCGGCCCAGATAGTCAGTCCATGCCCTTGCACGCCCTGCCCAGGTCTCATGGCGCGTGAACCACTGGCCGTACTGTCCCAGCGAGAGGCCGGGCCGCTTGTCATCCACAGGCTGGTGTGCGCTCTCATGGATGATGAACTTGTTCAGGCCGCAGGCCATCTCGTGGTCGGCCACCTCCTTCAGATTGCCAGGATGGTAGGAATAGGCCATACCCCAGTAGCCGTCAGCCGTCATCGACTCTCCCGCTGTGAGCCTTCGTCCATAGATGTGTGCCGCCGATGAGGACTCCCGCAAGTCATAGGCATACCCTTCCCGCTCCTGGGCAGTTCTCCTTGTCCACATGGCTCCCATGGGAATGTCAGCATGGCTCTTTACCTGCATGCCATCGGCCAGATACTGGCGGCAATTCTCGTCGGACTCGAAATAGGTGGTCATCCCGTTCTCGTGTGCGATGCGTGCGGCCTCGCCGTAGAGGTTGTCGCATATCAGTTCACCGATGGTCTTGCGCCAGTCAAAGAGGAACTGCTCGCTCTCCTGGCTGGAGCCGATGACGCGCCCTGCCAGGGTGGGCAGCCCCCTTCTGAGGTCATAGCCACGCCGTGTCGCGAACTCCCGTTCCATGTTCGTTGTCCAGGTGGCGTTGCCTGCCTCATAACTGTCGATGAGCAGGCCGTTGATGCCACGCTTGCCCAGCAGTCCGCCTGTGGCCTTGCGGTAGATGTCGAGGTAGTGGGTGAGGTATTTGGCCACGGCCTCCCCATCCATCTTGTCCACCTCCAGGCCAGTCCCCTTGGGCGATGCGGGATGGTTGACCTTGCCCGTGAGCGAGTACCCAAAGCGGTATATCTGCCACTCACCCTTGGGCGCAGACCAGTCCACGCGGCCTTGTGCGTCGGTGTGGCTGGTGATGTCTATCACGTCCTCTACAGGGATGGCATCTGCAGCCTGGTCCATGGGATAGTCATTGAGACGGGCATAGGCGGTAAATCCCGCACGCTCCTCTGCCAGGTTGACACGTGATGAGGGGAACAGGGCGAACTCTGACACGTGGATGAATGCCCCCTTGCCCGACCCGTTGGGACGGTCACACACGAGGCGGAAGTGTCTGGCTGTCGTGACAGGGATGCTGATGGTCTGCTGGTAGGCTCCAGGCATTGGCACATCGCACACCCGCTCATAGTGCGCGCCATCATCAGAGCATTCCAGATGCCAGAGGACAGGAGAGAGGTCGTTGGTCCAGCTCATGCGTGTCCTGCCATCACACAGGGTGAGTGCCCTGATGGTCTGTGCTTGGGGATAGACGTACTCCAGCCACAGCTTGCCATCGGCATCGGGAGTCAGTTTCTCTCCATTCTTGAGCCTCTCGTCGTTCAACTGACTGATGGAGAACCCCTCGCCTCCACTGCATCTCAGTGTGGGACGAAGCGAGGCCACGTCACCATCTCCCTTGCTTGTCTTGACGGCAATCACGGCGATGTCACGATAGTACTTGCGACGGGTGTCGTTGCCATTGTCCATGTCCAGAAAACTGCCTGTGGCATCAAATGGCTCTGGCAGCTGTCCCCTGAACCTCTGCCCACCATGTATGTGCATGCTGCGCCAGGTAAGTTTCTTCATGGCATCCTTAGGCTCTACCCATGGCCCTCCTGTGCAACTCCATCCTGGCGAGGCGGGTATGGTGACATCCATGTGCAGTGAGTCGGCCATCGTGACAGCCATCCTCACACACTTCATCCATTCGGGCGACAGATAGTCCACCAATTCGGGCACTATCTGTGGGCATCCCATGCCTGCGTCAAACAGGTGAAACCCTGTGATGCCTGACTCGTGCATCCACTGGATGTCCTTGCGTATGCCGTCCTGGGACACGTTTCCGTTCATCCAGTGCCACCACACCTGGGGGCGTGCCTCACTTGGGGGAGCCAGGAAACTGCGGTATAGTGACTCAGAGGTCGATTGTGCATGGCTGGCGGAGAAGCACAGCATACATATCATGGAGAGGGGGAGAAATCTTTTGGAAAGCATTTTCTTGCGGTTATATGGTTATGCGGTTATGCGGTTATACGGTTGTGCGGTTATACGGTTGTGCGGCAATCTATCTTTGGAACATCTGTGGCTTATGCGCGTGGTTAAAAAAGCAACGGGGCTCTTCCGCACGGTATTATCCGCCCAGAAGAACCCCATCCTTATCCTTGTTTACTCCTTGTCGAGGAGGATGACGCAACTGTCATACTCTCCGTTGAGGTTGATTTCCACGCCACGGCTCATGAGGAACTTGCCTGTGAATGCGTAGTTCTCCCAGTGGTCTGTCCTGCCGCTTGAGTTCACCTGGTGCAGACGGTAGTGTGCATTGGGGTCAAGTCCGGCAAACAGGAAACGTGGACGGGGGAAGAAGGCATCAGTGTCAAACTTGTAGGCGAAGAACACAGCCTTGGTCTTCTCCTCGTTGATGTAGAGCTCGCTGGCATAGCCGTTGCCCTCATAGGGAGAGATGATGCGGTACTGGTCACCCAACTGTACAATCGGACGGATAGTCTCCTTGTAGAGTTTGAAAGCATCCTGGGCAAACTTCATCTCCTTCTCGTTGAGGTCAGAGGGCTTCATCTCCATGCCCAGACGGCCTGTCATGGCCACATCGAAGCGGAACTTCAGGGGGATACGGCGGCCTGTCTGGTGGTTGGGGCTTGCGCTCACATGCTGTGCCATGGCATTGGCAGGGAAGAACATGCTGGTGCCCCACTGGATGAAGAGGCGCTGGCGTGCGTCGGTGTTGTCACTCACCCAGAACTCATCAAAGTATGGCATCAGACCATAGTTGACACGTCCGCCACCGCTGGCACAGCACTGGATAACCAGGTCGGGATACTTCTCGCGGATGCGCTTGAGCGTCTTGATGAGGCCGAGCTGGTAATCCACATAGAGGTGGCTCTGCTTGTCGGCTGACAGGTAGTGTGAGCCAAAGTTGCAGATGATGTTGTTGCAGTCCCACTTAATATAATAGGTGTTGGGAGTCTCCTTCATGATGTCATCCACGACCTTGAACACGAAGTCCTGCACGGCAGGATTGCTCATGTCCAGCGTGAGCTGTGTGCCACCACGGCCAGTGCGGGGCTCGCGCTTGGGATGACACACCACCCAGTCGGGATGCTTCTCGTAGAGCTCGCTCTTGGTGTTGGTCATCTCGGGCTCTATCCATATTCCCCACTTCAGTCCACGCTTGGCACACTCCTTCTCCAGATTGGCCACTCCGTGGGGGAGTTTGTCAGTGTCGGTCACCCAGTCGCCCAGCGCACAGTCGTCCACGCTGCGCTTGTACTTGCCACCAAACCATCCGTCATCCATCACGAAGAGCTCTGCGCCCACCTTCTGCACGCCGTCCATCATCTTCAGCATGCCATCCTCGGTGACGTTCAGATATACGCCCTCCCAGGAGTTAAGCAGGGTCTTGCGCAGCGCATTGCCATTGTGTATCATGCCATTGCGGCGTGCCCAGCGGTGGTAGTTACGGCTCACACCACCCTTGCCCTCATCGCTGTAGGCCAGGGCCAGCACTGGAGTGGTGAACTCCTCACCCTTGGCCAGGGTGTATTGTGAGTTGGCCTCATTGATGCCGGCCACCAGGTTGTGCACCTTCCTGTCCTGCGTGTCGATGGTGAAGCGGTAGTTGCCGCTCCAGCACAATACTGCGCCAATGGTGCGGCCGCTGTTCTCCTGGGGCTTGCCGTCCAGTGAGAGCATGATATTGGGGCGGCTGGTGAAGGCGTTCCTCATGCCTGACAGGTCCTTGATCTCCACAGTGCCCAGTTTGAGAGGATCCTCGGTGATGTAGGCCTCCGAGGCCCAGGTGCCATGCTCCTGTGTCAGCCACACGTCTCCCTGGCGCACGGGCAGGTAGGCACTGGCATACTTCAGCAGGGTCACGGGTTTCTTCTCCTCGTTGCGTATCACGCTCCAGGCCTCGATCACGTCGCAGTTGTTATAGGCGCGGTAGCACACATCTACATAGAAGTCGTATGCCTTGTCCTTCATCGTGATGGTATATACGGTGGCGTTGGCCTCCTTGGTCTCCTTGTCTGACTCATACACCAGTTCTGTGCTCATGTCGCCGTCGGCATGCCGCACGCTCAGTGCGGGTATCATCTCGTTGCCGAGTCCGAAAGCGGGGTAAGCCTCTTCCCAGAGGCTGAACGCGCGATACACAGCCTCGGCATCATTCACCTTCTCGCCATAATAGCTGACGTGCAGGGGCTGTTTCTCCTCTGCCTTCAGCAACAGGGTCGTCTGGGGCGTGTTTACGAAAATGTCCTTGGCGGGCAATGCGGCGGCAGCCAGCATGGCAAGGACTGTTAGTTGTTTTCTCATTGTTTATATTTAATTAGGGTTAGTAAAAGTCTTCTTATGTGCGCCTGAGGGGATTACAATACCGACACACGCTTGGTCTGCACGTCCTGGCTGTTGGCTCCCAGCATGATGTCAAACTCTCCTGGCTCAAACACGGGTGTCCCGTCCATGTCATAGAACTGCAGGCTCTTCTCGTCCAGGGGGATGGTCACGTCACGGCTCTCCCCCTTACGGAGGAAGATGCGGCTAAATCCCTTCAGTTCCTTGACAGGACGTGAGTAACGGCAGGCCACGTCATGGATGTAGCACTGCACCACCTCATAGGAGTCATAGTTGCCGGTGTTGGTCACCCGTACCGAGGCTTCCACCTTGCGTCCATCTACCTTCACACTCATCTCGCCATATTTGAAGCGCGTGTAGCTGAGCCCATACCCAAAGGGATATACGGGGCCGTTGGGCACTTCAAGATAGTTGGAGGCATACAACTGGAAGTCGGCCCGGCCGTAAGGCACATCGCGCCCTGTGGGCAGGCGGTTATAGTAGAGTGGCTCCTGGCCAGTCGTGCGGGGCATGCTGGTGGTGAGTCGTCCGCAGGGCACCTTGTCGCCAAAGAGCACGTCGCAGATGGCAGGAGCCATCTCTGTGCCACCGAACCACACATTCATGATGGCAGGCACGTGCTCGCTCTCCCATGCCATCACCGTGGGACGGCCGCTGAAGTTGAGCAGTACCAGGGGCTTGCCCAGGCTCACCAGGTCACGCAGAAGTGACATCTGCTCTTCGGGCAGGTCCAGCGAGGTGCGGCTGTGGCTCTCGCCACTCCAGTTGCTGCCCTCGCCCATGGCACACACAATCACATCGGCCTGGCGTGCGATGCCCATTGCCTCGTCATGGGCCTGTGCGGCATCTACCACGGGAATCTCTGGAGAGTCGCCTCCCTTGAGGTGCCTGGCCGACGATGTGAGGTTACAACCCTGGCTACAGAGCACCCTGGCCTTGCCCTCCACAGCCTGTTCCATGGCCTGGCGCAGGGACAGGTACTGGTCAGCCTTGGGCTGTGCGATGCACCATGTGCCCAGCAGCGAGCGTGATGCCACGGCATTGGGGCCTATGAGGGCTATTGTGCCCTCCTTCTTGAGTGGCAGGATGTCGCCCTCGTTGCGCAGCAGCACAAAGGTCTCGGCTGCCATGTCGCGTGCGGCCTGTCTGTGCTCGGGAGTGAAGAGGCGGCCCTTCTGCTCGCTGTCCGTCATGTCACAATGCTTGTAGGGATTCTTGAAAAGCCCTATCTTGTACTTTGCCTCCAGTATGCGGCGGCAAGCCTGGTCAATGTCCCGCTTGCTGATGAGTCCCTCCTTGAGTGCCTCCTCGGCGGTGTCGATGAATGCGCGTGAGCACATGTCCATGTCTGTACCGGCGCGCAGGGCCAGCGCACCATTATGCTTCAGGTCGCCAAATCCGTGTGCAATCATCTCGTTGATGCTTGCATAGTCCGTCACCACGAAGCCCTTGAAGCCCCACTGCTTGCGCAGCACATCATTGATGAGCCAGGGATTGGCAGTGGCATGCACGCCATCCACGAGGTTGAAACTCGTCATCACGCTCTCCACGCCAGCCTCCACAGCAGCGCGGTAGGGCGGGAAGTATCTGTTGTACATGCGCAGGTGGCTCATGTCAACCGTATTGTAGTCAAGCCCCGACTCCACAGCTCCATAAAGTGCATAATGCTTCAGGCAGGCCAGGATGTCCGTCTCGCCCTTGAGGTCGCCCTGGTAACCATGCACGAGTGCGGCAGCAATGAGACTTCCCAGGTAGGGATCTTCACCATTGCCTTCTGCTATGCGTCCCCAGCGTGCGTCAAGCGCGATATCTACCATGGGGCTGTAGGTCCAACTGATACCGTCCGTGGTACACTCCTCGGCAGCAATGCGTGCGCCCTTCTCAATGCTCTCCAAGTCCCAGCTGCACGACTGTGCCAGGGGAATGGGGAATATCGTGTGGTAACCATGGATGACATCTAGGCCGAACAGGATGGGGATGCCCAGGCGACTCTCCTCCACTGCCGTGCGCTGTATGTCACGTATCTTGTCCTTGCCCATCACGTTCAGCACTGCGCCCATCTCGCCATTGGCCACCAGTTTGCCGAACTCCGTCTTCATGGCTCCACCAGTGGTGGCATCGGAGCCAGGCTGCAGGTTAAGCTGGCCGAGTTTCTCACGCAGTGTCATCTTCTTCATAAGAGAGGAGACGAACTTGTCCATTTCCTTATCCGAGGAAGCGTATGCCAGGCTTGCACCCATCATGAGTGCAAGGATGAATAGAAATCTTCTCATTATAATATATGCATTTGTTTCTTGCCGTAGATGTCTTATAATATGTGCGGAGGGCCGCTCTTGGCTGGCGAGCCCCGATTCTGTGACTTGCCAGGTTAAGCCCCCAATCCTTTCCTGGCGAGCATGAGCCGCACGCCCTTGCTGATGGAGGCCAGTCCGAAGTCCTCTGGCCGCAGTGCCTTCCAACTCATCCACTGCAGTTCGGCCGCATCATCCATTGCTGTGGGGGTGCCTTGCTCTACCCTGCACAGGAAGAAGAGGTCGGTGGTAAAGATGTCCACACCACTGTAGGGATACACGTTGGGCAGCGAGAACAGATACTTGACCTCTGTTACCTTCAACCCGGTCTCTTCCATCACCTCGCGCACCACGCCCCTCTCGGCCGACTCGCCACAGTCACAGAACCCGCCAGGCAGGTCCAGCGTACCTTTGGCCGGCTCGTTGGCCCTCCTGCTTACCAGCACATTGCCCTGTCCGTCCTCGATGATGGCCACGGTGGATGCCGCCGAGTTCATGAAGTACTCGAATCCACAGTCACGGCACTTCTTGCTCTTCTCGCTATTGGCCTCGAAGCGCGCGGAACCACATACGGGGCAGTAGGCAAACCGTCTCAGCGGATGCTCCCTGAAAGTCTCGCTGTCCATGTAAATCCTGTTTTTGGGGCGTGCCTGCCCCTTGTCTCTTGCAAAGTTAGTGCGTTTTTTCGACGCATAGGCAAATTCTGCCTCCCAATAAGCGATACAATTGGCAGAATTGTCGCATATTTGCACTCGTTGAAAATTGGAAGGCGTGTGGATGTGCGGCTTTGTCTGTCATTTCGCGCACTCCTCCTACTAATATCATTATACCTATGGACTTACTATACCAACTTCAATTGGCCTGTTGCGTTATCACGGCCACGCTGACTTTCTCGCTTATTTTCTCGCGCTTTCAGATGCGCTGGACTAATGCTCGTTACGAACACTCACGATGTCTGATATGCTCAGCCATGATTCTCCTGTCGCTGCACTTTGTGTTGCAGATGTGCCATGGGCTGCGTGCCTCGGGCGATGATGTGGGTGCGGTGTTCAACATCCTCTTCTATTCCCCTGCCGTCATACTTATCTCACTGGGCATCATCAATATCGAGTGTGGCGCGGCCCGTTGCCGCCGCTATTGCGCTGTGGGACTGGCAGGACTGGCTCTCATCTACGCGGCCTTTGTCCTGGGGTGGATTCGCTCGGGCAGCCTTCGTCTGGGCAACATGATGTATGTCATGGTCCTGCTGTTCTTTCTTCTGCTGGCCTATTTCGTCTTCTGTGACTTCCACGAGGCCATCCGTCGCAGAAGGATCATCGAGGACCAGACGGCCGTTGACCTCCTGCCCTATGACCGCTACACGCTGTCCAGCCTGGTGTTTCTGTGTTCCATGGCCTTGCTGCTGGTCGTGGCCATACTTTCCAGGCCACTGCTGTATGTGGTAGCCCCGCTCATGCTTATGGCCCTGCTTGTCTTCACTCTGAGTTTTATCGGGCTGGGGTATAACATGATGCCTTCCGACAATGCTCTGGAGGATAGTTCCGAGGATTTGGGAAAGGAGAACTCACAGCCAGAAACAGCAGGAAAACAGAATTCCACAGCGGCCACCCCACAGCGCAAGTTGGAACCCGAGCGAGTGGCCGAGATTAGCCACGCCCTGTCGGAATGGCGTGCCGGGGGCGGCTTCCGTGACCCAGGCGTCAACATGACCACCCTCTCACGCCGCCTGAACATTAACCGTCAGGACTTGTCCCTGTTCTTTGACCAGCATCTCCACAGCACTTTCCGTATATGGCTGGGCGATGTTCGTTTCCAAGAAGCGCGGCGCATGCTGAGCGAGAATCCCCACTACAGCAACGAGGCCATCTCGGCAGAGTGTGGTTTCTCATCCCATGCACACCTCTACAAGGTGTTCCGTGCCAAGACAGGTATGACTCCCAAAATGTACAAGGAAAGCCTGTCCAAGCAGGACCAGACCGACACATCGGCCCAATAGAAGAATATGCCGCTGGCCCAAGAAGCCCCAACAAGAAAAGCCCTGCCTCGGAAAAATAACGAGGCAGGGCTACTTGATTACGGCCCTCCGAACCCGCGGGGCTTCTCGCAGCTGCGCTGAGTACGGAATAGGATAGGCCGTTAGTTAGAAAAAAACAAAAAGAAGCACTTCCTCACGGAAAAGCTTCTCCTTACTAACAATCTTTATTAACCTAAAAAACAAAAACTAACAATCTTTATAACCTAAAAACACCTTTAACGAA
>CAVKOT010000004.1:0-23499 GCA_963658045.1 Opitutia bacterium UBA4654 | reverse complement strand
AGTCCCGTTTAGCCTCCGTTCCTTTTGCTGGTGCAAAGTTAAGGCGAAAGTTTGTTGCCGCCAAGGCTTTTCCAAAGAAAATTGATGGAAATTTCATCTTTCTTGATACAAATCAAGGAAAAAGAGCATTTCTGACCTAAAAACATGTAACTTTGCCTTGTGGAAGTGGTTCGTGAGGCATTCCTGCTGGAACCTCGTGTCACCTCCCTGAACAAAACAGACACAGGAATGAACTATTCGATGAATGAGTGGTGGGCATCGCTCACCGTGGTGGAGAAGGAGCGCATCGCCTCGAAGGTGGCGGGCCGCAAGGTGCTTTATCCGGAATGTACCACACTGTGGAACAAGTTGGGTGATGCCCGGCAACGAGAGATCCATGACCATTGCACTGGCAAGCATGGGCTGGTCATGCAGGAGTGGACGGTGGACGAGACATTCTCCTGCTGAGCACGATATGGGAAGGAACAAGTTCTCCGCACAGGAAATCAAGGAAATCAAGGGGCTGCTGAGGAGGAAGAACAGCACCAAGAGATTTGGGCAGAAGATGATACGCCATGTCCTGCGGGTTGATTATGAGTTCAATATCTCCGACTTCAACGAACCTGGCAAGGCATTCGGCGAGGCCGAGCTCGACGCTGCGCTTGAGCGGGGAGCCATCCTCATCCTGGATGATGCCACCATCGCCAGTATGAAGGAGAAGCGGGCGCGTGACCGCGCACGTGATGAGGCTGCACGGTTGGAGGCCAACCCGCCAGCCGAGGGAGCGGACTGGAAGAAGGCCATGGAGGAGTGGCGGCAGTGGGAACAGGCACAAGGCAAGGAGGAGGCACGATGACCCGCATCATGACACACAGGCTCCTGGTCCTGGCGGCAACACTCCTGCTGACGGTAGCCAGCGGCATGCAGGCCAGGAAGCACGCGCCAGCAAAGGCCAAGGGAAGCGTGCGGCTGCTTTACTGGAACATACAGAACGGCATGTGGGACGGGCAGACCGACGACTACCAGCGGTTTACCTCCTGGGTGGACAGTCTGCAGCCCGACATCTGTGTGTGGTGTGAGGCACAGAGTATCTGGCAGACCAACTCGGACAAGAAGTTGCCCAAGGACGCACGGCAGTTGCCCGCACGCTGGCCGGAACTGGCCAGCCGCTACGGCCACAAATATACCTATATAGGGGAGCACCGTGACAGTTATCCACAAGTAATCACCTCGCGTTATCCCATCAGCAACGTGCTGCGTATGGGCGGTAATGCCGACACGCTCGTGGCACATGGTGCGGCCTGGGCCCAGATACAGGCAGGAGACCAGTTGCTCAACTTCGTCACGCTGCATACATGGCCTCAGCAGTTTGCCCAGGGTGCGCAGGACAAGGCACAGAGTGCCTCCGCGCATGGAGGGGACATGCAGCGCAGGAGGGAGGTGGAGTACATCTACCGGCACACGCTGGGCAGTGTCCCCGATGGGGAGAAGCAGATGTGGCTCATGATGGGCGACTTCAACTCCCACACACCACTGGACAACTATCATCACCACTACGCGCCTGATGACCCACGTTACTGGCCCCAGGGATTCATCCTGGAGCACACCCCCTACATCGACATCATCGCCTACCGCCACCCGAAGCAGTATTACTCCACCTCCATGGGCGGGAGGATTGACTTCGTCTATTGCACACTCCCCGTGTACGAACGCATTACCGAGGCCCGCGTGATACGCGACAGTTACACCACCCAGGCCCGTGACCCGCAGGGGTTGGGCAATTTCTTCCACCCCTCTGACCACCTGCCCATACTGGTCGATTTCCGTGTGAGATAGCGCGTGAGGCCCACCCACGGCCATCCCATGCCGTCTGGCAGGGGCAATGTGGGCAGAATTTCATCTCCCACGCACCTTTTTACACAGGAAAAATAGTACCTTTGCACAAATCAAGAAATCAGCATGGAAAAGAATTTCAAGAGAACAACCGTCACGGCCGCGCTGCCTTATGCCAACGGCCCCGTACACATCGGTCACCTGGCGGGGGTGTATGTGCCCGCCGACATATATGTGCGCTACCTGCGACTGAAGGGGCGCAAGGTCATTTTTATAGGCGGAAGTGACGAGCATGGAGTGCCCGTCACCATCCGTGCCCGCAAGGAGGGCATCACCGTGCAACAGGTCGTGGACCGCTACCACACACTCATCAAGGAGAGTTTCCGCCGCTTTGGCATCTCCTTTGACATCTACAGCCGCACCACAAGTCCCATCCATCACAAGTTTGCGAGTGACTTTTTCCGCAAACTCTATGACGACGGAAAGTTCGTGGAGAAGGTGAGCGAGCAGTTCTATGACGAGCAGACGGGGCACTTCCTCACCGACCGCAACATCCGCGGTGAGTGTCCGCGATGCCACGCTCCCGAGGCCTACGGCGACCAGTGCGAGAAGTGCGGTGCCACGCTCAGCCCCGAGGAACTCATCAATCCCTACAATGCCGAGACAGGCAACCCGCTGGTGAAGCGTGCCACCAAGCACTGGTACCTGCCACTCGACCAGTACCAGCCGTGGCTGGAGAAGTGGATACTGGAGGACCATAAGGAGTGGCGCAGCAACGTCTATGGCCAGTGCAAGAGTTGGCTGGACGGCGGACTGCATCCCCGTGCCGTGACACGCGACCTGGACTGGGGCATCCCCGTACCAGTGGAGGGTGCCGAGGGCAAGGTGCTCTATGTGTGGTTTGACGCGCCCATAGGCTATATCAGCAACACCAAGGAGTTGTGTGACGCGCAGCCCGAGAAGTATGGCAAGTGGGAGACCTGGTGGCAGGACCCTGACACCAGGCTGATACACTTCATAGGCAAGGACAATATCGTGTTCCACTGTATCGTGTTCCCCACGATGCTCAAGGCACACGGTGGCTACATCCTGCCCGACAACGTGCCCAGCAATGAGTTCCTCAACCTGGAGGGCAACAAGATAAGCACAAGCAAGAACTATGCCGTATGGCTCAACGAGTACCTTGACGAGATGCCCGGCCGCCAGGATGAGTTGCGCTATGTGCTCACTGCCAACGCACCCGAGACCAAGGACAACGACTTCACCTGGGCTGACTACCAGGCACGCTGCAACAATGAGTTGGTGGCCGTATATGGCAACTTTGTCAACCGTGCCCTGCAGCTCACCCAGAAGTATTATGGCGGTGAGGTGCCCACACCGGGCGAGTTGACCGAGTATGACCAGCAGACACTGAGCGAGTTCCGGGGCGTGAAGGAGAAGTTGGAGAGTTTGCTCGAGGCATTCAAGTTCCGCGATGCGCAGAAGGAGGCCATGAACCTGGCCCGCATAGGCAACAAGTACATCGCCGACTGCGAGCCATGGAAGGTGGTGAAGACCGACCCCGAGCGCGTGAAGACCATCATCTATGTCAGCCTCCAGTTGACAGCCAACCTGGCCATTGCCTTTGAGCCCTTCCTGCCATTCAGCAGTCAGAGGCTGCGCACGATGATTGACATGCCCGACTTCAGCTGGGAGGACCTGGGCAAGACCGACCTGCTGGCTCCCGGCAAGCATCTGCCCAAGCCCGAACTGCTCTTCACCAAGGTAGAGGACGAGGTCATTGAGCAGCAGGTGAAGAAACTGCAGGACACCATCAAGGCCAATGAGGAGGCTGCCTACAAGGCACAACCGGTCAAGGAGACCATCCCCTTTGAGGACTTCCAGAAACTCGACATACGGGTGGGCATCGTGAAGGCATGCGAGAAGGTGAAGAAGAGCAAGAAGCTCCTGCGCTTCACCCTCGACGATGGCAGCGGCAAGGACCGCACCATCCTGAGCGGCATCGCCCAGTGGTATGAGCCCGAGGGACTGGTGGGCAAGCGTGTTCTCTTCATCGCCAATCTCGCCCCGCGCAAGATCATGGGCGAGGAGAGTCACGGCATGATACTGAGTGCGGTGAACTATGACGGCAACCTGAGTGTCACCACCACCATGGGTGAGGTGAAGGGCGGAAGTCCTGTAGAATAAAGACTCATGCGCCTGTCGGGGGATGGCGGACTGCCGTCCCCAGGCAGGCGCAATGCGTAACACACACATACATGACATGGCAGGTGAACTGAAGGAGAAGGCCGCACGCGGCTTCCTGTGGGGAGGACTGAACAATGGGGCCGTGCAGTTGCTGGGCGCGCTGTTCGGCATATTCCTCCTTAGGCTGCTCTCCCCCAGCGACTATGGCAAGATAGCCATGCTGACGGTCTTTGCCAACCTGGCCAGCACACTGCAGGAGAGCGGCTTCATGGCCGCTCTCTGCAATCTGAGGCATCCCACTGACAGGGACTACAACGCCGTGTTCTGGTTCAACATCCTCATGGGCGGCTCACTCTATGCGCTGCTCTACCTGTGCGCCCCGCTCATAGCCGGGTTCTATGGCGATCCCGACCTGTTGTGGCTTAGCCGCTACATGTTCCTGGGCTTCCTGGCCGCCAGCTTCGGCACCGTGCAGCGCGCCTGGCTCTTCCGCAACATGATGAACAAGCAGACGTGCATCATCGCGGTGACCAGCCTGGTAATGTCCAATGTCGCGGGCATTGCGATGGCATGGTTGGGCTATGCCTACTGGGGGCTGGCCACACAGAGCCTGCTCTTCATTACCTGTATGACGGTGATGAACTGGCACTACTCTCCCTGGCGTCCCTCACTGCACATCGACCTGCGCCCCGCCTGGCAGATGTTCGGCTTCAGCAGCAAGCTCCTGCTCACTAATATAGTAAACACCCTCAGCAGCAACGCTTTCAGTTTCCTCCTGGGCAAGTTCTACGGAGCCCACTCGGCAGGCGTGTATGGCAATGCGCGCAAGTGGGACGACATGTGCTCAAGCACCATCAACGGCATGCTCACGGGCGTGGCGCAGCCTGTCATGGCACAGGTGCGCGGCGAGAGGGAGCGCAGCCGCCAGGTGTTTCGCAAGATGCTGCGCTTCGTTTCCTTCGTCAGTTTCCCCTGCATGTTCGGTGTGGCCCTCATCGCCAGGGAGTTCCTGTTGATATTCGTGGGCCCGAAGTGGGAGGAGAGCGCAGGCCTGCTCTCGCTGCTGAGTCTGTACGGGGCCGTGTTCCCGCTGCTCACCCTCTATGGCCAGATGGTCATCAGCCAGGGCAAGAGTAACCTCAACATGTGGTCCACCATGACGCTCAGCACCCTGATACTGGTGGGACTGGTGCTGCTGCACCCCCTGGGACTCTATGCCATGGTGTATTACTTCATCGGGATAAACACCGCGTGGCTGTTCGTGTGGCAGTTCTTCGCCCACCGCCTGATAGGGCTGCGCCTGTGGCAGGCCCTCAGCGACGTGCTCCCTTTCCTGCTGCTGAGTGCCGCCTGCATGGCTGTCACCTGGTGGGTCACCCGCTCCATCAGCGCGCTGTGGTTGCTCATGCTGGCCAAGATAGCCGTGGCCGCCCTGCTCTATGTGGCCGTCATGTGGCTGAGCGGGGCGCGCATCATGCGCGAGGTAGCGGGCTACCTGCTGCACCGCAAGCGGCAGGCATGAGCCAGGAGCACCTCACCCCCACACATCTATATCACATGTCAACAAATCCACAACCCATGAACATAGCCTACCTCATATCCGCCCACACCGACCCTGCACAGTTGCGCCGCCTGGTGCTCTCGCTGCACAGTGACGCGGAGTTCTTTGTCCACATAGATGCCAAGAGCCCCCTGGAGCAGTTCACCCGCTGCCTGCAACTGCCGCGCGTGCACTACATCACCGACCGCGTGGACGTGCGCTGGGGCACGATGCGCGAGGTGCAGTACCAGATGAACCTCATCCGCGCGGCTGTCACACATCCCCGCTCCTTTGACCGCATCTTCTTCCTGAGTGGCATGGACTACCCCCTGTGGAGCAACACACGCATCACCCGCTGGCTTGAGGAGCAGGAGGGACGCGAACTGCTGCAGGGCTACTGTATGGACACGCCCCTGCTGAACAGCGGACAGCGGGAGACCTACACCGTGGCGCGGCCCGCATGCCGCAACGCGCGCATGGGCATCCTGTTGCGCAAGTTGCTGCGCCTCACGGGCTACAGGAAGGCACTGCACTTCCCCGTCCAGGGGCGTGAGTGGCGGCTCTACAAGGGCAGCGCGTGGTGGTGCATCAGCGAGGGACTGGCCCGGCACGTGCTCGACCAGTATGAGCATAACGCTGACCTGCTACATTACTTCCGCGACAGTTTCTGCCCCGCCGAGACGCTCATCCAGACCATCGCCTTCAACCACCCCCTGTGGGCGGCGCGCTGCATCCTCACCGGGGGGGAGTACCCTGGCCTGGAAGCCCTCACGCCCCTGCACTTCATCGACTATGCCACCACCATACATGTGATGACCGTGGATGACTATGACCGCCTGCACGCAAGCGGCAAGATGTTCTGCCGCAAGGTGGTGAGCGGACGGAGCGATGCTCTCGTGAGCAGGATAGACCGCGACAGAAAGGCCGAGGAAGAGACCCTGCTCATGCAGCCAGGCAGCCAAAAGCAGGCTGCCCGCCCATAAAGTGGCGGTTCCTGCCTCATTCTTCGCCACAAAAGCAGTAAATTTGTGACAGAAAAATCACACTCTGAACTATGAACATCAAGATTGTCCTCTACATCTGGCTGGCCTTCGTTGCGCTGGTCTATCTCTACGCATGGCTCGATACCATGTACTACAAGTATGATGTCCCCCGTGTCTGCAAGCGTGTGTTCGATGCCTTCACCGAGGATGAGTAAGCCCCTTGCCCTGCTGGCGGGGCTGGCCCTGCTGCTTGGCTCCTGCCAGCGGCTGGCCCTGGACGAGGAGCCCGGCAGCGGCACAGGCGGACAGGCATCCCTGCCGACGGGCACAGGACTGGGCACCGAGGGATGCCCCTTCACCGTGGGCGATGTGATTGATGGCACCGCCTCGGAGCAGGGAGGCACCGTGTGGGTGGTGGGCTACGCTGTGGGAGCGGCTTACAGGACACTCGCGGCAGCCGACTTCTCGCCCCACGTCACTGTGGCGAGCAACATCCTGCTCAGTGCAGACTCCCTGTGCTCCGATGTCACACGCTGCATACCTGTCGAGCTCTCCACATCGAAGTGGCAGACGCTCCTGTCCCTGCCCTCAAATCCGGACGGCTACCGCCAGTGCGTGCTGGTGCAGGGCACCCCGGCCACCTATTACAAGACCAGCGGCCTGCGCAAGGTGTGCGCAGGCCGCTGGCTGTATGGATGGGACCTCTCGAGCGTGTCACGTGACCCGCAGGAGTGGGACACCGACTCTATTTCCTGGTGAGAGCTACCACCGAGATGGCCACAGAGGCCAGGCTGAAGATACTTCCGCCGGCTACGCCAAGGAAGGTGTAGAAGGCGCTGTTCTTGATGTTCTTGCTCTTGTTGGACTCCACGTATATCATGTCATTCTGCTGCACATAGTAGGCAGGACTGTTGAAGATGTCGGCACTGGTGAGATCCAGGCGGTACATGATGCGCTGGCCGTTCTCCTCGCGGTAGAGCTGCACCTTCTGCCTGCGTCCCGTGTCATCCACGTCACCGCACCTCGACAGCACGTCCAGGATGGTGTTGCGCTCACTGGTGAGTGACACCACCTGTGGGCTACGCACCGCTCCCAGCACCGCCACACGCGCATTCTGCAGTCGCACGGTCACCTCAGGGTCATTGATGAGCTTGGCCTCCTTGATTTTGTTCTCAATCTCCTTTGCCGCCTCGTCGCTGGTGAGCCCCTCCACCTTGACACGCCCCACCGAGGGCAGCACGACATATCCGTCGTTGGTCACCGTGTAGGCATAGGCATTGCTCATGCTCCCCGATGAGTTGAGGTTGTAGCTGCTGTTTGCTCCCGCCGTGCCCATTACCACGTCCTGGGCAAATATGGTGAGCAGGTCAGGCTCGCTGCAGGTGAGTTTGACCAGTATCTGGTCAGCGGGCTTGAGCTTCATCTCATACTGCTGCATAATCTGCTGTGCGTGCTGGAAGATGGAGTCCGACCCCTGGAAATACACAATCTTCTTCGTTGACACGCAACTGGTCATCATCATCAGGAGGACAAGCAGCGGTGTCAGTGCAAATATCTTCTTCATCGAAATGCTTTTGTAAGTTAAATATGGGCAAAGGTAATGCTTTTCTCGCGCATTTGCACCAGAAAAGCCACCTTTTTGGTTTTCATCGCATTCAAGGCCGCATTTTGCATGCCTTACCGTCCCGTGACATCTCACTTGACCTCGGTCAGGAGTCCCGTGTGTGAGTCGATGATGTAGCCGTGCAGGTTCACGTCATGCGGCACGAGCGGATGGCAGCGTATGGTGTGCACCGTGTTGCGCACCGAGTCCTCTGTGTCATGGAACCCCTCCAGCCAGTGGTCCAGGTCGATGCCGCACAGGCCGATGGTGTCTATCACGTCCTGGCTGATGCCCCGCTCGACCATGAGCCGCTTCATCTGCGCCCCGTTCATGTGGCACGCGCCGCAGTTGGAGTGCGCGACGACCATAATCTCCTCGACGCCAAGTTCGTATATAGCCACCAGCAGGCTGCGCATGGCAGAGTCGAAGGGGCTGATGACCAGTCCGCCAGCGTTCTTGATGAGTTTGGCGTCACCATTGCGCAGTCCCAGCGCGGCAGGCAGGAGTTCGGTCAGACGTGTGTCCATGCAGGAGAGGATGGCCAGTTTCTTGTCGGGGTACTTGCTCGTGACAAACTGCTCATAGCCCTTGCGCTCCACAAACTCCCTGTTGTACTTCAGTATTTCCTCTATTATCATTGGTTGTTAAATTAGTTTCCCTGTTTGCAAGGACATGGGCGTAAAGCCCTTGCCCGCTGCAAATATGCGACTTTTATGGCAAATGGCAATGCGTGGTGAGGCTGTTTTTCGTCAATGGCAGAGCGAGGGAGGGGGAACCCCCTCTCGGCCTTCCCCAGGGGAGAGAGACTTATGGCCTGCCATGCTTTCCCTGGCCTTTGTGGCCCTCTGGGAGCGTGGGCTGATTTTCCGCGGCAACTGGTGCCATATCCCTCAGCACACCGCATCTGTCAGCGCATGCCGCTGCATGTGCCTTCGCAGCCGCATGCGATGACGGAGGCAGGGGCATGCGTTGGGCATCGCATGCCCCTGCGTTTTTGGGCGCATCGCGGAGTGGGGCATTTTGCAACTGGGTTGCAGAACAAAGGCAGTACCTTTGTGAGCATGAAGAGGAGAGCAAGCCTTACATGGCGGCATCGCCTGGCTGCCTGTGTCATGCTGGTGGCGGTGCTGGCCATGCTGGTGCACATGACTGTGCCGCACCATCACCATGCCCGTTATGTGGCACTGGTGTGCATGCACATGCACCCCGAGCGGGTGCACGGAGCCGTGCCCCATTGTCCCAGTGGCGGTGCCGGGTGCCAGGCCGAGGACGTGGCCGACTGCCATGCGGGCGAGCTCATGGCCCAGGTCACGCAGCGCGCGTCACTGCGCCAGGTGCTTGACGGCACGTCCGTGCCCTGCAACTTCCTCTTCCCATTCTTGTTTCTGCAGGCCGCCTGGCCTCTTTGTCCTGGCCTCCTCCTGGGTGGCGGGGGCAGGCATGCGTGGCGGCGGTCCTGCCGTGCCTTCCTGCTTGGGACGGCACATGGCCTCCCATCGGGCCTCAGGGCCCCTCCCTGTGGATGCTGAGGGGCTGATGCCCACGGCATGCGTGCCCGTCGCGGACGCATGCCCATGACCAAGCATTCACATCCACAACACTAATCAGAACATTTATGAGATACGACATCCTTTGTATGTCTGTCCTGCTCATGGCAGGACTGGCGGCATCGTGTGGCAAGGCGCATGATGACCGCCACGGGGCCGGGGAGGCTCACCAGGAGAAGATGGCACTGACCTCCTATGGCCAGGATTATGAGATATATTGCGAGACCGACCCGCTGGTGGCGGGCGATGAGGCGCAGGTGCTGGTGCGCGTGACGCGCCTGCAGGACTTCAAGCCCCTGGCCGGGGGCAGCGTGTCACTCGCCCTTAGCGCGGGCGGCAGCCGACAGGAGGCCAAGGCCGACTCACTTGACCGGCCAGGCGTGTGCGCCCTCTCGCTCAAGCCGCAGAAGGCTGGGCAGGGCACGCTGACCGTGACCGTGCGCCAGGCCAGCGGTGCTCAGGAGCGGGCGGACATCCCCGTGACTGTCTATGCCAGCCACGACGAGGCGCACAAGGCCGCCGAGGCACAGGCACGGCATGGGGGCAACACGGTGGCCTTCAGCAAGGAGATGGGCTGGAAGTCACAGTTCAGCACCGAGGAGTGCCGCCCCAGGCCCTTCGGCCCAGCCCTCAGGGTGATGGCGCAGGTGCAGCCTGCCCAGGGCGAGGAGCGTGACGTGACCGCGCAGACGGCAGGCGTGGTGCGCATGGGCAGCAACCCGCCTGTCGAGGGTATGGCTGTGCGGGGCGGACAGGCACTGCTCAGCGTGGATGGCAGCACCACGGCCGAGGGCAACCTGGGCGTGCGCCTGAAGGAGGCCGAGGCTGCCTACCGGCACGCCAAGGGCGAGCTGGAGCGCAAGGAGCCGCTGGCCAAGGAGCGTATCGTGAGCCAGAGCGACCTGCAGGCCGCCCGTGCCGAGTATGAGACGGCCAAGGCGCAGTGGGAGAGTCTCAGAGGGCTCTTCGGGAGCGGAAGGCAGACGGCCACAGCCCCGATGGCGGGCTATGTGGCCCAGGTGAGCGTGAGGAACGGACAGTATGTGGAGGCAGGACAGACACTCCTGACGGTGTCCTCGACCCGATGGCTCACGCTGCGCGCGCTGGTGCCACAGCAGTCCTGGGCCATGCTTCCGCACATTCAGGATGCGGGCATACGGGTGCCTGGCTGTGACAGTCTGACCTCGCTGTCGGCCCTGGGCGGCAGCCTGCTCTCTTATGGCCGCCAGGTGAGCACGCAGGAGCCATTGGTGCCGGTGCTTTTCCGCGTGCGTTACAACACGGGCATGCTGCCCGGCTCATGGGTGGAGATGTTCATCCAGACGGAGACATCCAGCCAGGCACTCACGGTGCCTGTGGAGGCGGTCATCGAGGAGATGGGGCTGCACTTTGTGTATGTGCAGCTCACACCCGAACTCTTCGAGAAGCGCGAGGTGACCCTGGGCGGCACCGACGGCCACCGTACCGAGGTGCTCTCGGGGCTGAAGGCCGGTGAGCGTGTGGTGGGCAGCGGCGCGGTGCTGGTCAAGCTCACCCAGGCATCGGGCGGTGTGGACCCTCATGCGGGGCATATGCATTGAGTTAGAAATAAGGTTTTTAGGTTGTGAGGTTTTTAGGTTATGAGGTTATATTACCTTATAATATGCAGTCTGAGGAAAAACGCACATGCTTGACTCACTGGTCTTATAGCCAGCCGGCAGCGTTTCATGCAAGCGCATCGCGGCCAGCGAAGCCGCATAACCATAAAACCGAATAACCGCATAACCGTAACAGAAGAACAATGGATTTTATCAACAATATCATACGCTATTCGCTCCATAACCGCCTCGTGGTGCTGCTGGGAGCGATACTGGTGGTCGTGGGAGGCTATATCTCCACGCGCCAGATGGACATCGATGTGTTTCCCGACCTCACCGCCCCCACCGTGGTGCTGATGACCGACACCCACGGCATGACGGCCGAGGAGACCGAGCGGCTCGTCACCTTCCCCATTGAGACGGCGGTGAACGGGGCCACCGATGTGCGCCGCGTGCGCTCTACCTCGCTCAACGGATACTCTTTCGTGTGGGTTGAGTTCAACTGGGGAACGGACATCTACCGTGCCCGCCAGACTGTCAACGAGAAGATGGTGGCCATGGGCGATGAACTGCCCGAGGGCATCACACCCATCATGGCACCGCAGAGCAGCATCATGGGTGAGATACTCTTTGTGAGCATGCAGGCGGGTGACACCACCAGCATGATGGAGCTGCGCACCCTGGCCGACTGGGTGGTGAAGCCTGCCGTGCTGGCCACGGGAGGCGTGGCACAGGTGACCGTGATAGGCGGTGACGTGAAGGAGTACCAGGTGCTGGCCGACGTGGAGAAGATGGATGCCTATGGCGTGAGCATGAGCGAACTGGAGTCGGCTGTCGCCGGAGTGAGTGTCAACAGCACGGGCGGCGTGGTGCGCGAGTATGGCAACGAGTATGCCCTGCGTGGCATGGGACGCACCAGTGACCTGGGGGAGATGGCTGCCACACTGGTCAAGAGCGTTGGCGGACAGCCCGTCACCATAGGCGACGTGGCCCAGGTGCGCATAGGCAGTGCCGTGCGCATGGGCATGGCCTCGCGCGACGGACAGCCTGCCATCATCCTGTCCATATCCAAGCAGCCCAGCATCAACACGCTGGACGTGACCGAGAAGATAGAGCGCAACCTGCAGGACATCAAGAAATCCCTGCCCGCCGACGTGCAACTGGACACGCATGTGTTCCGCCAGGCCGACTTCATCGAGACCTCAGTGCACAACGTGGGGCGCGCCCTGCTTGAGGGGGCAGTGTTTGTCATCATCGTCCTCTTCCTGTTCCTGGGCAGTTTCCGCACCACTGTCATCTCGGTGGTGGCCATCCCCGTGAGCCTGCTGGGCACGCTCATCGTGCTCTATGCACTGGGCATGGACGTGAACACCATGACGCTGGGCGGCATGTGCATAGCCATCGGCTCGCTGGTGGATGATGCCATCATCGATGTGGAGAATGTCTATAAGCGGCTGCGTGAGAACCGTCGCCTGCCCCAGGAAGAGCGCCGGCCGGCCATACGCATCGTCTTCGAGGCATCGAGCGAGATACGCTCAAGCATCCTCAATGCCACGTTCATCATCATGGTCGCCTTCGTGCCCCTCTTCTTCCTTTCGGGTATGGAGGGCAGGATGCTCAAGCCCCTGGGGCTGGCCTACATCATCAGCCTGTTCATGTCCCTCATCGTGGCCATGACCCTTACGCCCTTGCTGTGCAATATGATACTGACGGGTGACCGCTACCTGGCCGCCAACGAGAAGGATAGTCGTGTCACGGCGTGGCTCTCAAGGGGCTACTTCCACTCGCTCGACTGGGTGTTGCGCCATCACCGGGCAGTCATGGGCAGCACGCTGGCAGCCCTGGTGGTGGCCGTCGGGCTGTTGCTGTGCATGGGCAGCAGCTTCCTGCCTGAGTTCAATGAGGGCAGCGCGGTGGTCTCTGCCGTGGCACAGCCTGGCGTGTCACTGGAAGTGAACGGCCAGTTGGGCAAGATGCTCGAGGAGGAGTTGCTCAAGGTGCCCGAGGTGTATGAGACCGCCAGGCGCACGGGACGCGGCGAGCTCGACGAGCACTCCCAGGCGACCAACAGTTCGGAGATAGAGGTGCGCTTCCGCCCAAGCAAGCGCACCCGCACCGAGATATTCAATGACATGCGCAAGCACATGGCCACGGTGCCTGGTGTGGTGTGTACCATAGGCCAGCCGCTGGGCCACCGCATCGACCACATGCTGTCGGGCACCCGGGCGAACATCGCCATCAAACTCTTCGGAAGCGACCTCAGCCGCATGTTCTTGCTGGGCAATCAGATAAAGAGCAGCATCGAGGGCATCGACGGACTGGTTGACGTGGCTGTCGAACAGCAGACTGAGACCCCGCAGTTGCAGATACGCGCACGCCGCCAGGCCCTGGCCCAGTATGGGATAACGATGCAGGAGTTCAACCGCTATGTGGAGATGGCGTTCCCCGGAGCCAAACTGGGCGACATCTATGAGGGGCAGCGACGCTATGACCTCGTGCTGCGGCTTGACAGCAACTACACTGCCACGGCCCAGGAGATAGGCCGCTCGCTCATTGACACGGGCACTGGGCGCAAGGTGGCCCTGCAGGACGTGGCCGACATAGTGTCGGCCGGCGGCCCTGGCAGCATCTCGCGTGAGAACGTGCAGCGCAAACTGGTGGTGCAGGCCAATGTCTCCGGGCGTGACGTGGGCAGCGCGGTCGAGGAGATACAGCGCACCCTGGACAGGCAGATAACACTGCCCGAGGGCTACCGCATCGAGTATGGCGGACAGTTTGAGAGTGCCAGGAGCGCGCGGCACACGCTCATGGTGGCCACGGCCATCGCCATCCTGGTCATCTTCCTGCTGCTCTATGGGGAGTTCCATGAGGTCTCGCTCTCGGCCATCGTGCTGCTGGGCCTGCCCCTGGCCCTCATTGGGGGAGTCCTGGCAGTGTTCTGCACGTCGGGCGTGGTGAGCATCCCCTCCATCATCGGCTTCATCACCCTGTTCGGTGTGGCCACGCGCAACGGCATCCTGCTGGTGTCCAAGTACCGTCACTTGCAGCAGCAGGGCACCCCGCTCCACGAAACGGTGCTGCACGGATCGATTGACAGGCTCAACCCCATCCTGATGACCGCCCTCACCTCGGCACTCGCGCTCATCCCGCTGATAGTGAACAGGGACGAGCCTGGCAATGAGATACAGAGCCCGATGGCCATCGTGGTGCTGGGCGGACTGGTGTCATCGACCCTGCTCAACATCTATGTCATGCCCATCGTATATCGCTGGTATGCCCAGCGCAAGGGACATCACGCAGCCCCGAAGGCCGCTGAGTAAGGAACAGGAACACATAATATATAAATATAAGAGAGACATGAGAAGAATCATCAGCGTGCTCTGGGCGGTGACATCAATGCTCACCGCCAGCGCACAGGACATATACACGGGCGTGCTGCAGAGCGTCGAGGAGGGCAGTATGACCCTTCGCGCCCTGCGCCAGCAGACGCAGGCACGTCAGGCGGGCAATCATGCGGGGCTTGCCCCGTCAGACCCCGAGGTGGAGTTCGGCTACCTGTGGAGCCACCCGGCCGAGGGTGGCAACCGCAAGGATGTGAGTTTTACCCAGCAGTTTGACTTCCCCACGGCCTATGTGGAGCGGGCCAAACTGGCCAGGCAGCAGGACCGCACCAGCGAGTTGGACTACCTGCAGCAGCGGCAGCAGTTGCTCCTGCAGGCCAAGCAGACCTGCGTGGAACTGGTGTACCAGAATGCCCTGCACCGCCTCTATAGCCAGCAGGCCGACTGGGCCAGGCAGACGGCAGAGGCGTGCAAGCGCATGCTGGACGAGGGCGAGACGGGCAAGATAGAGTACAACAAGGCCGCCCTCAACCTCACGGAGATGGAAAGCCAGCTGCGGGAGGCCAGCGTCACCCGCCAGCAGTTGGCCGTGGCACTCAGCGCGATGGCGGGCGGCAAGGACATCACACTGGACAATACCGAGTATGCCGACCAGACGGCCCTGCCCCAGGACTTCGAGACGTGGTTTGCCCAGGCGGCATCTGCCAGCCCCGCCCTGCAGTATCTGGGGGCCCAGGTGGAGGAGAGCCAGAGGCAGGTGAGAGTGGCACGGGCACAGGGCCTGCCCAAGTTGTCAGTGGGATACATGGGCGAGCTGGTGCCGTCACAGAAGTACAACGGCGTCACCGTGGGCATGTCCATCCCCCTGTGGGAGAACAAGGGACAGGTGCGCAAGGCGCGTGCCGAGGCCAGCGCGGCCCAACTGGCTGTCCAGGACGCGCGGGTGCAGTACTACACGCAGTTGCGCGGACTTTATGAGCAGGCGCGCCAGCAGCAGCAGGGCATCCGTGAGATGGAGGCCGCGCTGGGCGAGAATGCCGACGAGGGGATGCTGCACCGTGCATACGAGGGCGGGGAAATCACGCTCATCACATACCTCATGGAGAACGCCTATTACCTGTCGGCACGCACCCGCCTGCTGGAGGCCAGGCGTGACCTGGAGCTCACCCTGGCCCAACTCATGGCCTCGCAGTTGTGAGTCTGGGCGCATGGACTGCCCCTGCAGAAGCCGGGGCTGGCACTCCGCCTGCCCATTTGCGACAAGGGGGAGTGGGGCATTCAAGCCCCGCTCCCCCTTGCTGTATGGCACTGCCTGCGCGGTGTCAGTAGTTGGCATAGTAAGTCTCCTTCTTGCGCTTGACCTTGTCAGCCGGCCCCACCAGCGCGCTCACCACGCTGCGGGCAGGCACCTTCACATTGGCCACGCAGCCAGTCTCCTTGACCACAGACACGGTCATGTCACTCTCGCCATTGTTGATGAGCAGGGTGGCCAGCGTGCCGTCGGGGTTGAGGAATGAGATGCTGTTGATGCCCCTGCACCCCTTGACCCTCTGGCCTATGCGCCTGGCACCCGGCTGCACGACCGCGCTGCTGTGGGCGATGATGTAGTAATGGCTGTTCATGGTGATGGTCTTGTAATTGTTCTGGTCTATGTCCACCGCCCCGTAGCATGTGGTGCATCCGCCGTCGAGGTTGGGCCCGCGCTGCAGGTCAAGCATGAGGTTCCACACCATCACCGCGCGGCACTGCCTGGTGACGGTGTTATAGACCAGGCGGTTCATGTCGGTGAGCAGGCGCGTCGCGAGGTTGCGTCCGTCGTTCCAGGTCCCTATGCTGGCCTCGGTGAAGATGACCTCCTTGTCAGGCAACTGGCTGTTGATGTGGTCCAGCTCGCTTGCCTCGCCCCCGTAGTCGTGCCAGGCCGAGCCCACCACCAGTTCGCTCCCCTCCAGGTTACCGCTCAGCGCGTCAAACACTTTCACGGGATAAGCCTGCTGGTCCTGCTTGTTGTCATAGTTCCAATTGTGGTCGAAGCAGTATATCTTCGTGTCCAGTCCCGCCTCCTTGAAAGCCGGGGCCAGGTAACTGATAAACTTCGCCTCCTCGTCCCAGGGCATGTACAGGCTGGCGCAGTTGCCCTGGTTGAGCGGCTCGTTCTGTGGCGTGACGGCATAGATGTGGATGCCCTCCTGCTCAAACGCCTGCACGAACTTCACGAAATACTTGGCATAGAGGCTTCGGTACTTGGGGTTGAGGTGCCCGCTTGTCCATGAGTCATGGCTCTTGAGCGTGTTCAGGTTCTCCACCTTCATCCACTTGGGGCATGTCCAGGGTGCCGCCATGATCTTGACATGCGGGTTGATGGCCAGTATCTCCTTGAGCACGGGGATGACATAGTCCGTCTCATCGCTGTGGAGACGGAAGTTGGAGAGGCCCGGCCTGTCGCACAGCGAGTACTCCGTGCTGCTGAAGTCGCTGCACCCGATGCTGATGCGCGCGTAACTCACGCCCAGCCCCTCGGTGGGCGAGAAGGTGTTGAGCAGGAACTGGTAGCGGTCCTTGGGTGCCATCTTGAGCAGGTTGTAGCACGAGCTGTAGGTGATGGCATAGCCGAAGCCGTCCATTGACTGGTGCAGGGTGTCGGGGCACAGGGTGATGGAGTTGGCACCCGCGCGGGTGGAGGTGGTGGCACTGCGGCACAGCAGTTTGGTGGTGCCCTGGGCATTGGTGGTGTAGGTGCGCACGTTGTCGGCCCAGGACGTGTGGGCGCACAGGAGCGTCATGAGCAGGACGGTGCCCGCATGACACAGTGGTGTGAGGCTTTTGTTCATTGGTTGTTGTTGGTCTTGGTGGCTGCCTGGCAGCGGTTGTGAGTGTTATCTTGTCATACAAGGTTGGACGGGACTGGGGGCAGAGGGCGGCCACTGTCCATGATGGCTATGATGTCCGAGGGCTTTGCGGCCAGCGTGACGGCCCCGTGGGCCAGCAGGAACTCCCGGTCGCGAAATCCCCAGAGCACCGATATGCAGGGCAGGCCAGAGTTGCGCGCCGTGAGGATATCGACATCGGAGTCGCCCACATAGACGCACTCCTCCCTGCTCACGCCCAGCCGCCCGATGGCCTCCTGTACCATGTCGGGGGCGGGCTTGCGGCGCACGCCCGGATGCTCACCGATGGCCACATGCACGTGCTGGGCGAAGTGCTGGCTGTGCATCACGCTCACCCCTGCCTGCAGTTTGTTGCTCACGATGGCCATGCGGTAGCCCTCGCTGTCCAGGGTGGCCAGCATCTGGGTGATGCCCGCATAGGGGGCCGTGTGGTCCATGCAGTGTTCCACATAATGGGAGCGGAACTCCTGGAAGCACTGCTCCAGCCTGTCGGGGGCGGTGCCCTGCGGTACGGCTCGCTCGATGAGCAGGTGCACGCCATTGCCCACAAAGCGGCGCACCTCGTCGAGGGTGCGCTCGGGCCATCCCATGGTGCGCAGCGCGTGGTTGGTGCTCAGCCAGAGGTCCTCAAGGGAGTCGGTGAGCGTGCCGTCCAAGTCAAATATCAATGCCTTGTAAATCTTCATCTTCGGGGTGCGGGACTGTTGTCCCGCTGCTATTCAGCAGGCTAAGTTACCGCTTTTCGGCGGCCTGCCGAAGTTTTGGGGACGTGTTTTTCTTCTCGGCCCGCACTTTTCCGATGTGGGGGGGAGTGCGGTGCGCGGCCAGGGGTGGTGTGGTGCGGAAGTCCACGAGGGGCGGCCCGGGTACAGACGGAGCAGGGTGCGTCACCGTCTAACCCAAGGCTGGACGGTGGACGCACCCTGCTGCATGAGCCAACGCATGCTGCTGCGATGACCGTCCAGCCTTGGGCTGGACGGTAAGGGCAGCACGCTCCCTCGGCCAACGTGCCCCAGCCCAGGGGCGCGGGGAGCCCTATTTCTGTATCAGCACAGTGGCATAGGCCGCCATGCCCTCCTGTCTGCCCACGAAACCGAGACGCTCGGTGGTGGTGGCCTTGATGCTCACGTCATCGGCATCCACGCCCATCACCCGGGCCAGGCACTGCTGCATCAGGGGGATGTGCGGGCTGAGCTTGGGAGCCTGGGCGCACAGTGTGGCATCCACGTTGCCCACCTGCCAGCCGCGTGTGGCCAGGAGGGCAATGGTGTCGCGCAGCAGTATCTTGCTATCGACACCCGCATAGCGCGGGTCGGTGTCGGGGAAGTGATAGCCGATGTCACGCATGTTGGCGGCCCCCAGGAGGGCGTCGCAGATGGCGTGTATGAGCACGTCGGCATCGCTGTGTCCCAGCAGCCCGTGGCTGTGCTCTATCCTGATGCCTCCCAGCCAGAGGTCTCGGCCCTGGACCAGGCGGTGTACGTCGTAGCCAAATCCTACTCTTATCTTCATGTTGCTGTTGCTTTTGTGTTGTCGGGTAAATGGACTGCCGCTGTCATGCCTCCTGCCGGGGAACCCCGGCCTGGGAGATGGCGGCTCCGTAGAGGCCCCTCGCGCGGATTTCCTCCCACACCCGTGGGGGCAGTCCCTCACCCCCATAGCCGGGCAGCGGGGCATGCGCCCTGACCCATGTGGAACTGATGTCGAGCAGGGGTGTGCGGGCGACCCGCACACCCTGGGGCACTTGGTTCAGCGGGCATCCGGGCCGTGGGAAGACGATGAGGGGGTAGTGGGCCATGATCCAGGCGGACTCGTGCCACTGGGGAAAGCGCACCCAGTTGTCAGCCCCTATGATCAGCGAGAACTGCCGCTGGGGATAGCGTGCCGACAGAGTGCGCAGGGTGGTGGACATGTACGAGGGGCGGGGCAGGGACATCTCCACATCACTCACCTCGATGCCCGGCTCCTGCTCCACGGCCAGGCGTGCCAGGTGCAGGCGCGACTCCTCGTCCAGGAGCGTGTCATCACGTTTGAAGGGGTTCTGGGGCGAGACCACGAGCCATACCTCGTCCACCAGCCCCTCCTGGATGAGGTGCCGCGCCAGGCTCACGTGCCCGTTGTGGATGGGGTTGAAGGAGCCCCCGTAGATGCCCGTGCGTGTCATCAGGGCCTGGCGATAAAGTCACGGATGAGCGCGGCAGTCTGCCTTACGGCCGTCTCGAAGTCGTCGTTGACCACAATATGGTCAAATCGCGGGGCGAAGGTGAGCTCATGGGCGGCCTTGCCCAGTCGCTGCACGATCTGCTCCTCGCTGTCAGTGTTGCGCGAGCGAAGCCTGCGCTCCAGTTCCTCCATCGAGGGGGGCTGCACGAAGATGCTCATTGCGCGGGTGCCATAAATGTCGCGTATGCGGCAGCCTCCCGCCACATCCACGTCGAACACAACGTTCTGCCCCGCCTCGAGCTGGCGGTCAACCTGCTGGCGCAGGGTGCCATAGAAGCGTCCCGAATAGACCTCCTCATACTCAAGGAACTCGCCACGGCTTATGCGCTGGCGGAACTCCTCGGGAGAGAGGAAGAAGTAATCGACCCCGTCCTGCTCGGTGCCCCGTGGGGGGCGGCTGGTGGCGCTGATGCTGAAGGCCAGGTGAAACTCGGGGTAGTCCTGCATCAGTCGGTGCACGATGCTGCTCTTGCCGCTGCCCGAGGGCGCGCTGAAGATGATAAGTTTGCCCATTGCTTGGTGTCCTTTAACTGTTTGCCCAGGGGTGTCACATGACGTTGAGCACCTGCTCCTTGATTTGCTCGAGCTCGTCCTTCATCATCACCACCAGGTTCTGCATCTCGCTGAGGTTGCTCTTGCTGCCCGTGGTGTTGATCTCGCGGCCCATCTCCTGGGCGATGAAGCCCAGTTTCTTGCCCTGTCCGTGCCCCTCCTCCATGGTTTGGCGGAAGTAGCGCAGGTGATTGGCCAGCCGCTGCTTCTCCTCGCTGATGTCCAGTTTCTCGATGTAGTAAATCATCTCCTGCTCCAGTCGTCCGCGGTCATAATCGACGGTGGGGATGGCCGCGAGGCCCTCCTCGATGCGCTGGCGTATCTTGGGCACACGGCTCTTCTCATAGGGCTCGATGTCGTGCAGGAGCTGGCCGATGCGGTCGAGTTTCTCCTCAAACTTGTGCTGGAGTGCCTCGCCCTCCTGCTGGCGGAACTGCACCAGCGCGTCGATGGCCCGCTCCACAGCCCCCGAGGCAGCCTGCCATTCCTCGTCAGTGAGCTCCTGCTGTGGAGCCTTCTCCACCACGTCGGGCAGGCGCATGAGCAGCGGCCACCAGTCCTGGGGCTCGGCGATGCCCAGCTGGCAGGACGCCTCGCATATCTCGTTCTTATAGGCCTGGGCCACAGGCAGGTTGACACGTGCGGCCTCCTGGGCCTCGTCCTGCTCTATCCACAGGCTGAAGTCCACCTTCCCGCGCTCCAGGCGGCGGGCTATCAGACCCCTTATCTCCATCTCGCGCTCCCTGTAGAGGGGTGCCACGCGGGTGCTCAGGTCCAGTGCCTTGCTGTTGAGTGACTTTATCTCAGCGGTGATTCTCTTCCCTTGGTATTCGGCCACAGACTTGCCGTAACCAGTCATTGATAGTATCATGGGCGTATATGTGTGTGATTATTCCACCGCAAAAGTACGGAATAAATGGCAAATTATTGTACCTTTGTCCCGAAATAACGCTCACGAGAGTACCTTCCCAAGTGGGAAGGGTGACAAGGAAGGAGAACAATGACATGTCTTGCATCCTACACATAGAGACAAGCACCAAGGTCTGCTCCGTGGCCCTGAGCCAGGAGGGACAACTGATTTATCACGAAGAGGACTTCGACGGGCCCAACCACTCCATACAGTGCGGGGTGATGGCCCAGGCCGCCCTGTCGTTTGCCGACAGCCACGCCATACCGGTCGATGCCGTGGCGGTGGGCAGTGGCCCGGGCAGTTACACGGGCCTGCGCATCGGGGCCTCGATGGCCAAGGGCATCTGCTATGGCCGCGCGCTGCCCCTGATAGCCATCCCCACACCGCAAATCATGTGCGTGCCCGTGCTGCTGAGGCACGATGACCTGCCCGAGGACGCGCTGCTGATACCCATGACCGATGCGCGCAGGATGGAGGTCTATGCCGCCGTGTATGACCGCAGCCTGCACGGGGTGCGCGCCATAGGGGCCGACATCGTGGGGGCCGACACCTACAGGGAGTACCTTGACAGCCATCCCGTGTATTTCTTCGGGGACGGCTCGCAGAAGTGCCGCGAGGTAATCACGCACCCCAACGCACACTTCATCGAGGGCATCGTGCCCCTGGCAAAGTACATGTACCCGCTGGCTGAGAAGGCTATGCTCAGGGGCGACTTCCAGGACGCGGCCTACTTCGAGCCCTTCTACCTCAAGGAGTTCGTGGCCCTGAAGTCCAAGAAACTTTTATAATGACACAGACAGACTGACACATGCAGTACAATACACAAAGACCCATACTGGTCATGCCCGAGTACGGAAGGGGCATCCAGGACATGGTGGAGGTGGCCGTAGGGCTGCCCACCAAGGCTGAGCGGCAGAGGTGCGCCCACGCCATAGTGAACATCATGGCGCACATCCAGCCCCAGCAGTCGGGCCAGGCCGACTATGAGCAGAAACTCTGGAACCACCTGGCACGCATCTCCCGCTACCGCCTCGATATCGACTATCCCGTGGAGATAGTGAGCGAGGAGGAGGCGTATGCGCACCCCAAGCCTCTGCCGTACCCGATGAAGAACATCCGCAGCCGCCATTACGGCTATCTGGTGGAGAGTTCGCTGGAGTATGCCAGGACACTGCCCGAGGGCGAGGAGAAGGACACACTCGTCGCACTGGTGGCCAACCAGATGAAGCAGGACCTCTTTGTGTGGAACCGCGACTCGATGGATGACCGCCTGGTGGCTGCCGACATCAGCCGCTATACGCATGGCGAGATACACCTCGACCTCAAGCAGCACCGTTTCACCCCCGTCGGCACACCCGACCAGCAGCAGATGCAGCCCTTGTCCCGCAGGAAGAGAAAGCGCATCTGACCTGCCTCCAGCACATGTGGCTGGGGCACGGGGCGGCCCGCCAGGGCTGGACCGGACAAGACAAAGACAGGATAACAAGACTGAGAAAAGACTGAGAGATGCCATCATTCATCATCGAAGGGGGACACCGCCTGCAGGGCGACATCACACCGCAGGGAGCCAAGAACGAGGCCCTGCAGGTGCTGAGCGCGGTGCTGCTCACCGAAGAGCCGGTGACGCTGCACAACCTGCCCGACATCCTTGACGTGAATAACCAGATACGCCTGCTGGAAGACATCGGGGTGCGGGTCACACGCACCTCGCCACATGACGTCGTCCTGCAGGCCGACACAGTGGACACCGCCTACCTCAAGAGTGACGAGTTCCTGGCCAGGTGTGGCAAACTGCGGGGAAGCGTGATGCTCATGGGGCCGCTGCTCGCGCGCTTTGGCGAGGCCATGGTGGCGCGTCCGGGGGGCGACAACATAGGCCGCCGACGGCTGGACACCCATTTCCTGGGACTGAAGAAACTGGGTGGAGACTTCGACTATGACGACAGGCGCAAGGTGTTCTCCATCACGGCCAGGAGGCTGAGGGGCACCTACATGCTGCTCGATGAGGCTTCCATCACCGGCACGGCCAACATCCTGATGGCTGCCGTGCTGGCCGAGGGAACGACCACCATATACAACGCGGCCTGTGAGCCCTACATACAGCAACTGTGCCACATGCTCGTGCGCATGGGGGCAAAGATAAGCGGCATAGGGAGCAACCTGCTCACCATCAACGGGGTGACGCGTCTGGGAGGCACCGAGCACCGCATCCTGCCCGACATGATCGAGGTGGGCTCTTTCATCGGCATGAGTGCGATGGTGGGCGATGGCGTGCGCATCTGCAACGTGGGTTACCCGCAACTGGGCATCATCCCCTACACGTTCCGCCGCCTGGG
>CAVKOT010000003.1:0-36481 GCA_963658045.1 Opitutia bacterium UBA4654 | reverse complement strand
TCCACATACCTTCCGTTCTTGCCACAATCTCGTATGCGCTCGTTGGGGAGGTGATGAGTCCGCACGTTCCGCGTGCTTCAATGTCTGCTCTTTCTCTGATGTCCAGCTGAGCCTGTGCGTGTTGCCTCGTTGGGCAGATGGTGTGGGCTGGTTATCTGATGATTATTTTCCTGGTCTTTCCTCCTGCCTTGACGATACAGATGCCCCGCTGCGGGCTGTTCGTGCGACGGCCTTCCAGGTCATAGTACTCCGCGTTGGTGCCGTTGAGACGGGCGGTGGCCTTGGTGCTGCTGATGCTGGAGGCATCGCTGCCGTCAGTGATGTCCAGGAGGGGAGCGTGGCGTGTGGTACCCTGCCCGTCTGGCTGGATGTAGGCGCGGAAGGCGTTCACCTTTACACCGGCCCCCTCACCCTGGTAGTCCGATACCTGCCGGAACTTGTCCCGCGCGATGAAGTAGCAGTCATCGGTGAGGATTACTGTGTCGAAGGTACCCGCCAGGCGGTCACCTTCGGTGGCGTTTTGTGGCGCGGTCACTGTGCTTGCATCGGTTGCCACGATGGTGATGCCAGCCTGCGCCTTGTCCTTCTTGCGCACGATTATGGGAGTCCCCGCGCCAATCTCGCCGTCCTCTATCCTCTGGAGCGTGATGCTTTCCTCTCCCATCTCCAGGAGTGCGTAGAAGTGGCAGGTGTTGTCCTTGTCCGCAGGACAGATGCTGAAGGGCAGGCAGAGCGTGCCCCACATCGAGGACATCGGGCGGTAGTAGGAGGCCGTTGCCGCGTGGCAGTTCTCCATCTGGAGGCTGAATGCCTGGCCGTCTCTCAGCGTCAGGCTGTCGATGGTGAGCGGGTTGCCCACGGCACCGATGGGCTTGCTGCCGTGAGTGCCCACCTTCCTGGTGAGATAGCCAGTGACGTAGTTGGCCATGTCTGTCCCTGTGCGGGTCTCGTCGAACGGAACTGCGCCCCGCAGGCTCCCGCATCCACGGAACATGTTCGTGCCCTCCTTGGTCAGGAAGGAGTCGCCCACATAGATGGTCTGGAGGCTGGAGCAGTAGTCGAACATCTGGTTCGTGGTCGGCATTCTTTCCGTGCTCATCCCCGAGAGGTCAAGGCTCTTGAGTGAGGAGCAGTAGGCAAACATCTTGTCCAGATGCTTCACCTGGGGAGTGCTGAACTGGGGGATGTCGAGCGTGGCCAGGCTTGTGCATCCCTGGAACATGCCATACATGGTGCTCACCTGGTCGGTGCGGAAGTCTGAGAGGTCAAGTGCCTTGAGCCCCGAGCAGCCATTGAACATCTCCTGCATGGAGGTCACCTTCCCTGTCCTGAACCCCTTGAGGTTAATTTTGGTGAGACCCAGGCATCCCTTGAACATCATATCCATGCGGGTGACGTTGCCTGTGTCAAAGTGCGAGAGGTCAAGCGAGGTGAGACATTGGCATCCGTAGAACATGGCCTCCATGGATGTGGCCTCGGAGGTGTTGAGGTTCTCCAGTCCGTCGATGCGGGTGAGGCTGCTGCAGCGGTAGAACCACATGAGGCATGAGTAGGGGCGTGCGTCCCTGAAACTCCTGCTGAAGACCACCCTCCTGATGCCGTCGGAGTGCGAGTTCCATCCTGGTGTTCTGCCCTCGTCTAAGGCATAGCCGTGTGCGGCCTTTGCCTTGCTGCTGTTGCATTGGAACGTGAGCGTGCCTGTCCCTTCGTCAAACTGTACCCAGGCGGGAGCGACACTGAAGTAGCCTCCATCCCCGATGTGGGCGCGTTCCTTGCCTGTGTGCGCGGGATCGTAATTGGGCAGCGAGGTACACCCATCAAACATTTTTACGTCCTCATTGCTTATTACCGAGTCGGTTGTGAATGCCGAACTGGCATAGATGGTGCGCAGGTTCTTGCAGTTCTGGAACATGTATTTCATATTCTCCACCTTTTCGGTGCGGAAACCAGTGAGGTCGATGCTTCGCAGATTCGTGCAGCCCTGGAACATTTCCAGCGTCAGCCTGAGGTTGGGAGTGTCGAAGTTGGACAGGTCGAGAGCCTCCAGGGCCTGGCATCCACCGAACATGTACCGCATGTTCTCCACCTTTCTCGTGTCGAAGGAGGAGAGGTCAAGGCTTTTCAGAGCCGCGCAGTCCTGGAACATTCCGTACATCTTTGTCACGCTGCTCGTGTCGAAATGGGGCAGGCAGATGCTTTTCAGGCTCGGGCATTTGTAGAACATATTGGTCATGTCGGTCACATTCCCCGTGTCGAAACTGGACAGATCCAGGCTCTCCAGGCTTGTGCATGAGGCAAACATACCGTTCATGGTGGGCACCTTGCTGGTATTGAAGGTGCTGAGGTTGACACTCCGGAGCCTCCTGCATCCAGTGAATATCTCACACATGGTTGTGACATTCTCGGTGTGGAAACTGGAAAGGTCAAGTGACGAGAGACTTTCACAGTCCCGGAACATCTGATCGAGAGTGGTTACCTTGCTGGTGTTGAAACTGGAGAAGTCAAGTGAGTCGATAATGGTACACCCCTCAAACATACTCCTCATGCTGGTCACGTTCTGGGTGTTGAAGTGTGTCAGGTCCAGCGAGGCCAGTTTCCTGCACCTGTAGAACATGTGCAGGAAACTGGTCGCCTGTGAGGTGTTGAGGTTCTCGATGCCCTGGATACTTTCCAGATTTACACACTCATCGAACCAGTGGTTGCATGTGGTGGGGCGTGCATCCTTGAAGCTGCCGTCAAAGATTACAGCCTTGATTTGCTGTCTTCGTCTTATTCCCTTCACCCATTCGGCAAGGTCACCGCTTCCTGTGTTGGGCGCATAGTCACCAGCCTGCTTGTGCTCGTCATAATAAAAGGTAAGGGTGGTCGAGTCCTTGTCCATCCTGGCATACATCTTGCGTTCTGCCTGTGCCGTCAGGGGCACCAGGAGCAGGGCGGCCAGCAGGATGGAGAGCAGGCGCATGGGGATATGGAGAATGTTCATCGGGGTGGTTTCTTGTGGATGTGTCTGTGGTTCTACATGTGTGGGATGCGGGTGCCCGCATGGTCGCTATTCGGCCAGCCAGTAGTCCTCCTCGTCCTGGTTGATGGTCTCGGCGTTCCTGTGTCCACGCTGTATGCTGGACTGCGTGCTGAGGATGGCGTGTGGGGCAATCTGCACGACTGCCATCCGGGGCTTCTCGTATGCTCTCTTGTTCATGTCGTTGTGTGTGTGCGTGTCGTCGGGCGGTGGCTTTCTCGCCCAGTTTTTTCTGTATTGCAAAGTTACACAAAGGATGGTGTGCAGTTTCATCCAGACGGCCTGCGGGCGTGCGGTTTTGCTGATAGAACAACGATCTTTTGCTGATGGAGCAAAGGAAACCGTTCGCTGGCCGGGGGAAGGAAACGTTCTCCCCACGGCATTGCCACACACGCAAAGCGTCCGCAGTGCGGCTCTTGCCGGTGCTGCGGACGCTCTCTCGTGGGTGCCTCCTGCGAGACCTGTGGGACTTTTACCTTATCACCACCTTCTCGCTCCTGCCGCCAGCCCCTGGGGTGAGGCGCAGATAGACTCCCGGCTGGGTGGGCCTGCCCTTGAGGCGGATGCCGTCGATGCTGTACCAGTGCCCGGCATTGCCGGCTGCCCTGGTGCCCTGGATGCCTGTGGCGATGGAGTTGCTGTCAAAGGCAATCTCCAGTGGAGCCGTGCGGTTGCCCATCACGCCATCGTCCTCATAGGGGATGCTCAGGCTGGCCTGGAGCACCTTCCCCTCGTGGGGAATGCGGAAGGTGAGGTCGTCCCCCGCGTTGCCAGGGATGGTGAGGAACACGATGCCGTCCGGGTCGGTGAGGTTTGCCGTGCGGCACTCCTCGCCTGCAAACACGCCTGTCTCCACCTCGGCCAGGGCCTCGCCCTCATAGGTCACCCGTGCCACAACGGTCATGTTGCCGGGGAACTGGCTGTCGTCGGTGGGCTGGAACAGGCCTGGCGTGTGCTGCGCCACGGCCTTGCGGCCATGGGAGGCCAGTGCGGTGCCCGTGGGATAGTTGAATGTGCGTGCCTGTGTGGCCTTGCTCAGGTACATGTAGCCCTGTCCGGGCGTGAGAGCCTGCAGCGAGCCACTCCATTCATAGCCGTCATAGATGGCAAAGCCCTGCTTTCCCTTGACCAGGTCACCATCCTCGGGGGAGAGGCCTGCCAGGGCATCGGCCACATCGGCGATGGCCGTCTCGTTGTAGGCAATCCAGTTCCAGCCGGGGCGCACGGTGATGGCCTTGTCGGCCTGGCTGGGTCGCGTGCCGGTCACGGTCAGCCGCTCGGGCTGGGTCATCAGCACCTTGTACATCTCGCGGTTGCCCAGCGTGATGTCCGTTCCGTCCCACAGGTTGCCATAGTACATCATCGAGGCCGTCTTGCTCTTCACCAGGACTGTCGAGCCAGCGATGTCCCCCATTACACAGGGCACACTCATGTCATCGGCCTTGACGGCCAACGAGGTCCAGTTCCAGCCGCTGCCCAGGGCGATGGTCTGCTCCATGCGGTCAAGCGCGTCCAGGCATACAGGCTTGGCCAGCGAGCCACACACGGCTCCTGCGGCGAGTGCCACCTCCTGGCTGGGCTGCACCACAGGCCACACGGTGCCAGTGCTCGCGTCGTAGATGCGGAACTCCAGACGCTTGCCACGGTCAGCCGCGTTGCAGGCGATGTCCATCATCACGAAGTACTCGTCATAGCGCTTGCTGTAGGAGGGCGATGCTACGCCACGGCATTCGCCATCGACGAAGGCCCCCAGGATGTCATCGGTGTCATGGGAGGGTACTCCCTGCACCGAGAGGGTGCCTACCAGGTTCATCGTGCTGCTGTACTTGCCCGCATCCACAGCCCAGTCGGGGATGTCGCCCGTCACGCTGATGCTGAGCGGGAGCGGCAGAGCGATGTCGTCGCCATTGACCAGATAGATGGTCTCCTCGTGCTTGCCTATCGGACAACTCTTGCTCACTGTGAACTGGATGCTGGCAGAGGCCAGCGGGTCGATAACACCACTCCCGGCACTGGCATGCAGCCACTGCGGCAGGCCGCTGAGGTGCCATTCCTGTTGCAAGCCCCCCTTGTTGGCCACCGAGGCCTGGAAGGATGCCTCCTCGCCCGCCCTCAGGCTGATGTCGCACCTGTCCTCGCTCCACGAGAGACTGTTGCGGCTGACATGGGCTGACCAATAGACAGGGTCGCAGGTGTTGCCATTGGTGTCGCTCACACGCTTCACCTTGAAGTTGAGCGTGCAGCCCTCGATGGTGGCGGGAGCCTCGTTGATGCTGATGACCACCTGGTTGCTGCTTGTCGTGAAGGTAAAATCTACATTGGTCTCGGTGGGCTTGGGCAGCAGGGCAGGAGCCTGGTCGGTGAAGGTGAGCGCGCTCTGCCCGTAGGTGGCGCGCAATGTGCCAGTGCCCGATGCCATGCAGGTGTCGGCAGGCACCGTCTCGACCTGGCTGCCAGAGTCCAGCCGCTTGGTCTCGAAGGGGAAGTAGGCCACCAGTCCGCTCTCCTTGCCCGTGAGCCTCTGACGGCGGTTCTGGGCCAGGGTGGATGCGTCCAGGGTGGCGTTCCACACCCTCACCTCGTCCACCACACCCTTGAGGTGGCGGTCATAGGAGTAGGGATTGGCACGGCTCGCATCCACCTCACGGCGTGCGCCTATCAGCAGCGAGTCCCCATTGAGTGAGCCTATGTTGCGTGACGAGGTGCTGAAGGTGCGCTGCCCGTCGGCATAGACCGCCGTGGTGCCCGAGCGCAGGATGTTCAGGGCGATGTGGTGCCACTCGTTGTCGGTGAGCGACTGTTTGCCCGCGTCATAGGTCTCGCCCCTGGACGTGACCTTGAGCTGTCCCTCGCTGTCCAGCCAGAGGGCGTTGTCGCCCATCTGCAGCACCTGGGCCTCATGCCCCTGCCTGTCAGCCTTCAGCCACAACTCGATGGCCTGGTTGTCCTCTGCCCCGGCTGTGAGGCTGCCTGTCGGGAACCCCAGGTGTGCCGTGCCGTCCAGGAGCACCGCCTTGTTCTGGTTGTTGATGTACCATGTGTCACCCGTGGTGGTGAGGTGGCGGTTGCGCGCATAGTCGGTGACGGTGTGTCCCTCGCCCTCGTTCATCTTCCAGTATCCCATCAGGTTGGCTGTCGATGGAGCCTTGGATTTCTGCCGCTCCTGCTGTGCCCGGGCATTGTCGTGCGCCACATCCCACAGGGTGAGCTCATGTATCGCTCCTGTCATCCTCTCGCCGATGGTGAGCACGCCCACTCCGTTGTAGGCGGTGGTGGGGAGTTCGGTGAAGAGGGCTGTGGTGGCGGCATCCTCTGACACCGAGGCGTTGAGGCGGCCATGTCCGTCCTCCTGGGCGAGGCTGACGGTCAGGTAGCACCAGGAGTCCCTGGGCAGGGCCTGGCTGGAGGTGTGTGTCTCCTCACCGATGCCCACTCTCAGGTGCATGTCCTCGTCCAGCGCGAGCACAAACTTCTCGGTGCCATTGCCGTGGGAGAGGACTGTGCCGGCCCCGCTGGCCAGCAGCCACATGTCGGTGGAGAAACTCTTGCCGGCCAGTGAGAAGGATGCCTCGGTGGCGGCGGTGCGCTCCCCGCCCTGCATGGACAGGGCGGTGTTGTGCTCCACCTGTGCCCCATTGAGGACAGCAGTTACCTCGAAGTTGTCGGCCTGGGTGATGGCACCCCTGACTATCTCCTCATTGAAGGTGAGGCTGATGTCATCGCCCAGCCCCAGGATGCCGCCCGACGGCTGGGGCAGGCCCAGTGGCTTGGGCTTCATCATGTCCTTGGTGATGGATATCTCGTTGCTCGGGCGTGTGATGTCCTCGCCTCCGTAGTTGCTCACAGAGAGTGTGCGGAAGCGGTAGTCGCCATCGCTCAGCCCGTGCATGTCGTAAGAGAAACTGACGCTTGCCTCCTCGGGCAGCAGTTCATTGCCCTGCGTCACCTGCTGGGGAGAGATGACATACTCCTTGAGTGTCACCCAGTCGGTGCCTCCAGGCATGAAGGTCTGGATGCGGAAGCACCTGAGTTCCTCGTAGGTTCGGTCAAACTGGTCAAAGGTAATGCCCAGCGTGTCGCCCGTGAGGGTGTTGATGACGTTCTTGTCCAGGGCCATGTGCACGCTTGAGGACGAGGGCACGAACTCGGCTGACACATACACTGTGTCGGCTATCTGCTCCCAGGTGCTCGTGTTGTCCCACTGCGACTGCGAGGCCAGCACGATGCCTATGCTGTCATACCTGAGCACGCTCTCCCTGGTCTGCTGCAGCTGCAGGGCCTTGACCACAGTCTCGGTGGCGGGCACCTTGATGATGCGGTCCTCGCCGAGCGTCTTGCCGTCGATGGAGAGCCTGGCGCCGTCGCTGTGGTTCTCGTCCATGACAAACAGTTTATAGAACACGTCCTCACCCGTCTGCGAGTTGTTGCGCAGGCGCAAGGTGTAATTGGCCGTGCCCCCGGTGGGGATGTTGCTCACCTTCGACCACTTGAGGTTATCCACGGTAATCTCTGGCACCTCTATCTGCTGTGTGGACTCCATGATGACCCACTTGCCTGGCTCGTAGAAGGAGGTGCGCACCTCGCCCTCGTAGGGCGCGGAGGTCTGTCCGCCCCTGGTGCGGAAGATGGGGCTCCAGGTGCCATAGTCGAGCACATCCACCGTGAGCGCGTCGCTGCCGCCCTCCTCTGCCAGCGTGTAGGAGAAGGATGTGGTCTCTGTGGTGGCGGTCTCCGTCATGTCATGTGAGCCGCCTCCTGTCCTGGTGTCAACGTATGCCTCGAAGCCGAAACCATTGATTGTCACGCCTGTGCTCACGTTGAGATGCACCACGCCTGTGGTGGTGATGTCGTGGCTGCTGGTGCGCGTGGTGTCGGTCGTCTGTGTCATGCTGACGGACGAGCCCGAACTGAACGAGAGGTTATGCTTGATGTACTTGTCCCGCTGCTCGAAGGCCTTCACCTTCTGCTCCTCATTGGCGGCCAGGTGACGTGTCCAGTTCCTGATGGAGTTGTTGATGAGCATGACCTGGTCGGCCTCCTTCTCCCTGGACGCGGGGTCGGTCGAGAGTGGCTTCACCATCCTGTAGGAGGGCCCCACCGAGGATGGCTTGGCTGTGGCGATGCCCTTTCCCCACACCTCCACGTCGTCGTTGTCGGAGCCGAAGCGCGGGTCGTCGGGCGAGAGTTCGGTGATGTACATGGTGGTGTCACTCGTGTTCTGGAACGAGGATGCCGTGCCGGGAGCCACCTGGGTGAGCCAACTGGCCCTCACCTTGTGCAGGTTGGGCAGCAACACATTGATGATGTAGTTGGCATCCAACTGGAACTCTGTGCCGAAACTCAGTCCTGTGGTGGTCACGTCATGCCGGTCGAGCACAGCTGTCTGCTCGCCGGGGGTGGCCCTGCGCAGGCCCACCTGGCGTGCGTCACCGAATATCAGGTTGGTGCTGGAGCCGATGAACACGTCACCGTAGTGCCCCACATACTCGGGCTTGTCCGAGGTGGAGATGCTGCGCTCGGTGGTGACAGTCCTGCTCCATGAGGTCGCGTCCTCGCCCTCGGTGGTCACGATGAGGCCCGTCTCGGCATCGTGCTTGGTCTCTGACCGGGTCTCCATCATAAATCCGATGCCGCCTGTGGCGATGGTCATGTCCAGGCCCAACTCAAGTTTGGCAGCCACGGTGTTCTCCGAAGTCCACACGTTGCCACTGGACTTGAACGTGCTCTGGGTGGTTCCCTTGGTCCAGGTCGCGCTTGAGGCCGTGCCAGGAGGGTCACGCAGCACCATGTCGATGAGGTCGGGGCCCTGTGTCACAAAGTTGTTGCCTGTGGGCATCTCGCCCAGCACGATGGCCTCCAGGCCCCCCTCGCGCCATGGCTTGGTGGCTCCTGCCGCATCGTAGTAGAACTGGATGGCGCGGGTGTAGGGCTCGGTAATGTTTGGCAAGCCTGCCATCCAGGTATAAGTGAACTCACCCAGGCTGTCAAGCTCGATGGTGCTCGTCTTCAACTCGTGCACCGCGCCAGGTGTGCCGCCCACGTCGTTGCCCTCCCTGTATACAATCTGGTCGGCTGAGAAGGCGTTGCTTATCTGCACGGTGGTTCCGCTCAGGGGCACGATGTCGCGCGGGTGGAGGCCGTTCTCGTCGGCCAGGTCATAGTTGACGTACTCCTCGAAGGCCTTGAGATGGAACGTGTATTTGTCTGCCGAGCGGAACAGAGGGTAGCCGTAGTGGTAGGTGAGGCTCTTCTGCTCCTGGTCATAGGAGTATATGGGCACGCTGAAAGTGCCCTCCGCGTCGCTCACGGTGCAGGAGTCCATGCCGAACGCTCCCACGTCGTTGCCCCGCTGGGTGACGGTGAACACGGCCGGGGTGTACCATCCGTCCTTGAGTGCGGTGTGGTACTGGTAGGCCTGCTTGCCGCTCCTGCCCTCCACCTCTGCCGAGTCGGCCTGCACCTGTAGGGGGTCGCTGAGGTCGATGGCGCGGCTGGCCAGGAGGTTCTTGCCCTTGTTAGGGTTCTCCTCAGCGTCGTTGACGAGCACCACTCCCTGCAAGTTGTACTTCAGCGGGGGCAGCAGGGCCGAGAACTCACCCGTGAGGCTGTCGGTCTCGATGTAGGCAAAGCGGCTCTTGTCGCCCGCTCCGCGCCAGGCCTTGCTGGCTATGTTGGTGGTTTGCGAGGCGATGGGTGCTTGGTTGGGGTTGTCATCGAAACTCACCGTGGTGCCGTTCTCAGTCCGCAGTGCGTTGAAGATGCCCTGCCCCTGATACTCCAGCGTGAGCCTCGCCTGCCCGATGTTGTTCCTGCCCAGGCCAAAGCCGATGGGTTTCCCGGCCTCCTCGCTGCCACCCACGATGTGGCCGCTGAAGTTCACCAGGGTGGAGTCCCACAGGGCGATGCCCTTCTGCTCCTGGTCACAGAGGAAGGTGGCCCCTATGTCCTGCGGGTCTTGGGGATAGCGTCCACCGCCCTCAAAGGTGTGCCCCTCCTTCCTCACCTCGATGTAGTGCCTGCCTATGGGCACGCTGATGGTGAACGAGCCCTCGTAGTCCGTCTTGGCAGACTTGCCGTTCTTGCTGGCCGCCACGCCATCCACATATATCTGGCAGCCCTCCACCGGGATGGTCGTGCCCGAGTACCTCACCGTTCCGCTCACGGGGAAGGAGGACTTGTCGGTGAAATCGACCCCGCTATACACCAGCGACGAGCCGCTCACGAAGCGGTTGCTATAGATGGGCGAGAAGGAATGCACGCCCATCTGTGGGGTGATGGTGTAGCTTGTGCCGTCACCGCTGAAGGGGATGCCCCGCAGGGTGTAGTTGCCCTGGCCATCGGTCACGGCGTAGAGACTGAACTGGGTGGAGTGCGGCACGATGTCGGACACGGTGCAGTTGACGATGCTGCCATGCCTGCCGTTGGCCACGCCGTTGGTGCGCGAGTAGTCATAGGCAGTGCCTTGCCCCTCGATACCCTCGTCCACAGGCCAGTACAGGAACAGGCCGTCCTCGGCCCCGTTGAGCGGGTGGTCCTGGCTGGCGAGTATCGCCTCGCGGTCGAGCGAGGAGCCTGTGAACACGCGCATCTCGTCGATGTAGCCCGAGAACTCGCCATTGGCCATACCGCCAAATGCCATTTCCTCGATGTGCTCCAGAAGGCTCGGTGAGAACTGCAGGTCGTTCTCGACGGATTGCTTATGCCCCTCCGCATCCACGACCGACACCTTCACCTTGTTGCTCCCCCTGCTATAAAAGAGGGTGACAGCGGCATATTCATTGGCTTTCAGGTCTTGTATGTAGTTGGGGCAGTCTGTCCGTTGCATGTGTGTGTACAGGTTGAATGTGCCGTTCTTGCCAGGTGCAAGCGTGAGAGTGATGGGTGTCGTGTCATCTGTGGTGGCTTTCCCCAGACGCAGAAATCCCGCATTTCGTTTCGAGATGTCCATATCAGCATCGGGTCTCACAAGCATCTGTATGGCAAAATCGCCCTGGAAGGATGCCCTGTCCTCCTCGCTGTCCAGGGACACTCTGACTCCCGAACCAGCCCCTGAAGTCCGCAGCGAGCGGAACTGCCCTGCCGTGGAGGTGCTGTCGCCAGGCGTGAGCACCACCCTCACACCCTGCACGGCTGTGCCCTGGTCGTAGCTCACGCGGCCCGAGAGGGTGCCTGTGCTGCGGCAGAAGCCATCATCGAAACGCTCGCTGTAGGACAGTGCCTCGTCGGCCCCGCTGCCGTCCTTGCTGCACTTGGTGATAGCGCGCACACGGTATTGGTAGTAATTGCCGGCCAGGGCGGTGTTGTCCTCATAGTAATAATTGGTGGCGGTGCCCGCTGTCTCATATATCTTGCTCCAGGTTGCGCTGCCCATGAGGCGGCGGGAGAGTTGGTAGTGTGTGTTTCCGGTGCCCAGTTGCTTGGCCGTCCAGGCCACCTTCACCACGCCGGTGAAGTCGCCCTTGGAGGCCGTCACCTGTGTCACCTCCGACTCACCATTCACCCGCTGTGCCGTGAGGTTCTGCTCTCCGCTGCTGAATGTCTTGCCTGCGAGAGCGGAGAGTTCGACCTTGTAGAAGTAGGGCGTGCAGGACTCCAGTCCCTTGTCGGTGTATGTGTATTCCGTCTTGGACTTGTCCGTGACACTCACCTTCGTCACCTCCTTCCAGTTGTAGGTGGCCTTGCCAGGGGTCGAACCATCGTTCCCGCTGTCACCCTCGGCTCTGTATATCACGAAGGAGTAACTCTCGCTGCCCGCCAGTTGCGGTGTGTTCCAGGTGAGAGTGAGCTGGCCGTCGCCAGGCACCACGCTCCTGATGGTGATGGGGATGTCCCGCTGGATGCGGGAGGTGGTTGTGGCATTGGTCAAGGCCGTGTGGTAGTCGGTGGTCGCGGGAGTTCCCTCGGGGATGAATGCCACCATGTAGGTATAGTCGGTGTCATAGTCGGCACTCCCGTCGGTGTAGGTGGTGGCGTTGATACGCTGTGCCTTCACCTCGTATTTGCCCTGTCCGTTTGCCGTCATGGTCTTGCGCAGCACGGTCCAGGTGCCTGTGGTGAGGCCGATGTTGGCAGGCGCGTCCCAGTTGAGGGTTATCTGCCGCTTCCACTGGTTGGGCGTGGCGGTCAGGTTGCGCGCCTGGCTGTAGCCTGTGACAGTGGCGGCATACCAGTCATAGACCACCGTCTCGCCCAGATTGGCACTCTTCCTGGGGTCGGCCACATAGGAGCACTGTATGGGCAGGTACTTCTCCCTGCTGCCCTCATTGAAGATGCCATTGTCGAGCGTGAGTGTGATGTCGGCATCCTTCACCCCCTTGGCGGTGGTGGCGGTGCTCTTCATGCCCTTGGGGTCGGTGTAGCTCAGCCCGGAGAGGTCGGTCGAGGACTGCCGCTTGCCGTTGGTCGCATGCGTCACGGCATAGCCGCTGTAGTTCATCATGGGGTGTATGATGGCCTGGTTGATGCTGGGCCTCTTGCCGTTGTTGCCCTTTGCCGAAGCCTTGGCCAGCGGTGTGGCGGGCATGGTACAGGTTGCGCTCCATCCACGGTAGCCTCTGAGCTTGTCACTCCGGTTGGCCTTCCACTCACCGATGACCTGGAAGAAGTGCGACTCGCCTGGCCGTATCCGGTCGGGCACTATCACGACGGTGGTGCGGAAGACGTTCCCATCGTCGCTATGGGGGTTGTAGCAGCGCACACGGTAGGTGATGCCGTTGACGGTCTTGGTGTATGTGGTGGGCGACCATTCGCCCCCGGCACGTTTCACCACAGCCTTGGCCCCCGAGTTGCCATTCTCCTCCCTGCACGCCAGGTCGCTGAGCTTGCAGATGCCTATGTAGTCAACAAAGAGGGTGGGAGGGTTCTCGAAGTAACTGTCATCGCCCTTCGCGTCGAAGAAGGCAAGGTCAATCTCCACATAGGGCTTGCTCCAGGAGTAGTTCTGCAGCAGGCTTGTGTTCTGGTCGAAGTACCATTCGCGGGCATGTGCCGCCTGTGTCAGTCCCAGGAGGACTATGATGAGTGCGAGCGGCAGGAGCCGTCGGCACTGGAGTAGGGTAGGATGCTTCATGTGTCTTATTGTGTTGTTTCGTGTTGTCGAAGGAGGGGAGTGCGCTGAGGCTGACTTTTGCAAAGTTAGGTTAATAACCGTGAGTGGACGTGGTGTAACTGCTTGCCTTTTCGTGGTTTTGCGGTTAGGGCAAAAGGAATTGCTGTTAGGACAAGCGAAACAGGGAAATGCCACAGGGCAGCCTCCTCGTCGGGGGCTGCCCAGTGGCAGAATATGGGTGTGGATGCAGCGGTGTCGTGGCTTCAGTCGGCCTTGCCCCATCGGCCAGGGGTCACACCTTCACTCTCCTTGAAGGTGCGTGTGAAGTAACTCTGCGAGAGGTAGCCCGCACGCCTGGCCACCTCTGTCACGGGCATGTCGGGGTGCTCCGTCATCAGTTGCTTGGCATAGCCGAGGCGCAGGCTGTTGACCCACTCGCGGAACGAGGTGCCGTAGTGTGAGCTCACAAACTGCGAGATGTAGGTGCGGTTGGTGCCTGTCTCGCGCGCCATGTCCACGATGGTCAGCCCCAGCCTGGAGTAGCCCCGGCTCTCCACCCACGCCTTGATGCGCTGCTCCAGCAGTTCCTCCTGCACGCCCGACATCCTGCCGGGAGTCCTTTCCTGGCCTCCTGTCCTGCTGCTGTCTGCCTGTCCGCCTCCATCTGCCTGGTCACCGCTGTCGGCTGACTCCTCGTCGCGGAACGCGCCCTCCACATGCTCATAGAAGAGCAGGTAGTTGGCATAGGACACATATAGGTATATATAAAAAGGTATGGCCGAGATAATCCATATATACACAAAGCGGTCGGGCACGAAGGTGAACACTCCCTGGCCCACGCCAAACACGACAGCCCAGTAGGTGAAGACGGACATCCAGTGGATGTAGGCGGCTGCGTCATCGGAGTAGTAGTTGTCGAGCATGCGTGCCGCGCGGCGGAAGGTGACAAACACCTTGCGCGACATCCGCACCGCATACACCAGGAAGGCCAGGGCGAGCGGGATGGGGCACAGGCGGTGGGGCAGTCCCTCGGGCGCGAATGTCCACAGGAGGTGGGCTGCCAGGCAACTGGCCAGCCACCCGATGATGTGGCGCACAAACCGCCTGCGTGTCACATAGGCCCGGTCCAGCAGCATCATCAGCGCGCTGCCAAACAGCCATACGGCCAACCAGTAGGTGCACAGGTTCATCAGGATGGCACTCACGGGGTCGGACTGGCGGGGGGTGAAGAAGAGGTGAACCGAGTAGTTGGCCGAGAGGTCGAGCAGGGCGGCTCCCATCAGGGCGCGTGAGATGCGGTAGGGATGGAAGATGGCCTTCTCGGGCAACTTGCCAAAGATGAACCTGTAACTGAAGAATATCATCAGCGTGAGCGACACGCACAGGGAGTAATGGTATATGTCTGGTTCCATGCGGATGGGTTGTTAGGGGTGGGGCACACATTGCCCGGTGGCTTATAATCGGGTGCAATGTTCGGAAGAATTTGTGAGAAAAGCAAGAAAAGCGCAGAGATTTTGCTTCCGATGCCGCCTGCCGGTGAGCGGGGGGCAGTGCCAGGTGGCCGTGCGCACGGCATCCATCCTGCCATGCCTGATGCCCAGGAACCGAGTGGGGGAGCCCCTGCCGCGCTGCTCGCTGCGGCGGGGGCTCCCCCACACATGATGTCGTCTGCTCTCGCGTGCCCTGTGGCCCTGTCCGGGGCCAGGCGGCGCGGCCACGTGTTGTGCAGGCCTACCAGATGTCCTCGGGCTCCACTGGGTTGTCATACACCTCCTTGGAGCACCACTCCAGGTAGTCCATGTAGAACTCCTTGCGGTCAGAGTCGAGCACCGACTTGATGCGCAGATAGTAGGTCTTGTCTGCCTCGATGAACTGGCGGGCGATGATGTGGCGTATGTTGTAACTCGTGGCACGCTCTGTGGCCGAGGAGTTCTGGATGCCCTCCGCTCCCTTCATGAAGCCGTTGTTGCGCATCTGCTTGTCCTTCTCGGCGTTGTAGTCGTCATCGTCGCTGTCGCGGAACCACCCCGTCTTGTCGGCATCGCTCAGAGTGAGGTCCACGGGGATGCGTGTGGGGGCGAGTTTGTTCTTGTCGGTGCCCAGGTAGAACTGTGCCGTGCCTCGGTCGCCATTGGCCAGCACCTTATAGCGCAGCTCATACACGCCCGAGCGTGGCACGGGCGGCAGTTTTACCGTCACCTCATAGCGTCCCTCGGCCTTGAGCTCGTCAGCGTTGAGGTTGCACCAGTCGTAGCCGTAGGAGTTGAGATAGACAAACCAGGTGTCATCGGCCAGGTCCATGTTCTCGAAGTACTGGTACTGGCTGGTGGGCGGAATGTGGATAAACTGGTGGCGGAAGTCCGTTGACTGGCATTTGCGTATGTCATTGGTCATCGCTTCGGGGAACATGGTCATGGACTCGAAGCGTATGCGCTGCCGCTGCAGGTTGTTGCGCACCTGGTCGGTGTAGGCCAGCGGAGCGTCTATGCCATAGATGATGCCGTTGAGCACACTGTAGTTGAGCACGCTGTCAGAGCGGTTGTCGATGAGGCAACCCACCTTGTCGGCATCGCAGTAGAGCTCGTGGTAGGTGCCCTTGCGCCCATTGTCCAGCTTGGGGAAGCGGTTGAGGTACACGCCGTTGCTCTCCTTGCTCTCATACAACTTGATCAGCCTGCGCTGGCCCATGGTGGCATAGAACTCGTCCTGGGCGATGGTGAGGTTGCGGTTCTGGATGTTGTAACCCTTCTCGTTGTTGTGTATCACCAGTTTGTCGGCCGATATCTTGCAGGGCAGGATGTGGTAGGTGATCCACTGGTAGAGGAGGTTGTGGGGTGATGTGAAGTTGTTGTCGGCCACAAACTGGTCGCCCTCGCTATACTGGTGGTTGTCGAGCACCCACTGCTGCACGTCCTCGGGAGTGATGTCGGCGGGAGCCTTCCCTATGGCCTGCCGCCAGAAGTTGTCCCTCTCGGCAAACACCGTGAAGCCGTACTTGCGGTGCTCGGGCAGGTAGGCCGTCTTGTGCCCTGACGCTCCGTGGAAGGTCCAGCTTATCTTGTTGGCGTCAAAGTCGGTGATGGCCTTGGTCAGGTACAGCCGCTCATACACCTCGTCCCTGATCTTGCTCATCGTGTCCTGCAGGCCGCACGCCATGATGACCTTGGCTGCCACCATGAAGCCCTCCCGCTGCTTGACGATAATCTCGTTGCACAACTGGGCCATGGACAGGTCCTGCATGTAGATGACCTTGTGCATGCAGTGTATCACGCCGTTGGTCACCTCGATGTCCCTGTTGCGGTCGTCCATCGGGCAGTCATAGTTGACATAGAGGCTGTCGGGCGTGGCGCCGTAGCGCACGGTGAGCTTGCGGTCGTTCATGTTGGCCAGGGGAAGCTCGCCGTTGTTGGTCGTGGGGAACTCCGAAGTGAGGATGTACTTCTCGTCCGAGCCGTCAACGATGCTGTTATATACGATGACCTGCTTGATGGAGTCACGCAGGCGGTCGTTGGGGAAGGCGTCCCATGACGGCCCGGTGATGAGTCCCTCGTCGGTCAGGTGCTGCAGGTAGTCATGCACAGCGTCGTTGGTGGGTGCGAAGCAGGTGTAGTGGCCGCGCGCCGTGAGCAGTTGCTTGACGGTGGTGTTGGACACCGTGCTTGCCTTCACCTCGCCCAGCATGGCGGCATACTCGCTGTACTGCGGGAATGTGCTCAGATAACTATAGACCGTGTAGTCCTTGAAAACGTAGCGGGCCGAGGTGTCCACATCCTCCTTGCAGGCGGCAAGAAGGACGGCGCAGCCCAACAGCAGCAGTTGTCTTACCTTCATACGTATGACTGTTAAATGTTCGTAGTTTCAGGGTCAATGGCGGTGTCGGGACTCTCCCTTTCCCAGTTTGCCATGTGCGAAGATACTGATTATTTCGCAATCGGACAATGGGGTGGTGGCGTTTTTGTGCTTATTCGTCTAAAATAGGGGGCATGTGCCCGTTGGTGGCTAACCTGCCATCCCCTGTGGGGCGCATGCCGCTGCGTGGCCTCTCGCATGCCGCTGCGACGAGCCACGCAGGGGCATGTGCGGGCCCACGCAGCGGCATGCGTTTTTGGGGGCAGTACGGCACGCTTCACCGCAGGCTGTCCTGCCGCTTGTCTCGTGGGCAAAAGAAGGAGGGGGGTCAGAAGCCCAGCAACTTGAGCATGACCTGCCCATACCGCCTGCCCATCTCGCGGTAGCCGGCGGCGTTGAAGTGGTTGGTGTCGGCAGGATTGGCCGTACAGCCGCTCGAGGGGATGACATGGGCGGTGGGGACGAACTGCGGCAGGCGGTCAATCTGGGCGTTGGCCTCGTGGCTCTTGCCGTTCTGGTCGGCATGCACCACCTCGCCGGCCAGCAGGGGCACGTCCTCTGCACTCAGGTGCAGGTCGCGCAGCAGGTCCTCATACACCTTCTTGGCCTTCATGGGCCACTGCGTGTCATTCTTGTTGCTCTCGCCCTGGTGGATGAGGATGCCCTTGATGACCCCCTTGTGCTGGGCGCGCAGGGCGCAGTCGAGCAGGCGTATGTAGGGGATGTCGGCATAGGCGTGCATGGTGCTCTGGAACCATGAGGGCCAGCCCGTGCGGGTCATCTCGGCGGGGTCATACTCCTTGAAGAAATGCTCGATGCAGCACCCGCCCACGGCCACGTTGATGATGCCCACACGGATGCGTGAGGGCAGTCCCTCGACCAGCGTGCGCCCGAAGTAGTCACAGGGGCTCAGCCCCGCATAGCCGCTGTTGAGGGGTGGGGTGGCCGTGTACCACTGGTACTGCATGCGGGCCTCGCCCCTGTTGGTGCCGGTGTTGGCCGCCTGTCCCACCGCCGCCATCATCTGGAAGCGGTCGCTCACGCCCTCGTAGTCGCAGTCCTCGGGCTTGGCATCGCCCGCCATGTTGGACTGCCCGAAGGCCAGGAAGATGTAGAATGTGGTGTCGGGCTCGCTGTAGAACTGGTTGTTCTCCATCGGGTAGGTGGCGGGGCTCGATGCCAGGAAGATGTGCCTTTGTGCCTGGATGCCTGTGCATAGCAGCATCAGGGCCAGGGTGCTGAGTGTATGTCTCATGTCGGTTTCGTTCTTTGCGTCAGCCTGTGTTGCGGTCTCGTGTGTGGGTGGTTACTTGATGAGCACGTTTCTCACGGTGCCTGCGGCCTCCACCACATACACCCCGGGCAGCAGTTCGCCCTCGCTCTCCACGCGCCTGCCCTGTATGTCATACACGTCGTAGTGGCTCGTGCCGCTCACCACGATGCGCCTGCCCACGGCCTGGATGCTCACCTGGGTGCCCTGGGCGGTGGTGATGTCGCTGGGGACGGAGCCTGTGGGATAGATGAGCCAGGCGCGCGAGGTGTCCTTGTGCCCCTTCTTCTCGAATATCTCCGGCCCCCTGTCGGTGTCGCCCACCAGCAGGTAGCGTGTGGTGGTGCCCTCCTGGTAGGTCATGGTCACCTGTCCGTCACCCAGCGGGGTCAGCAGCAGCTGGTTGCTCTTGTTGGCCCTGGCGGCGAAGCCCTGGGCGAAAAAGGCATCGACCCAGTTGCCCGACGCGGCCACGAAACGGAAGGTGGCACGGTTCTTCAACTGGTAGGTGCCCTCCTCGGTACCTGGGATGAGGGCCCACTCCTGGAACTTGTTGCCGGCCTCGTGCGTGGCGAGTCCGAAGGGGTACGTGGCCTCGGTGCGGGAGTCATCCTGCAGGCAGAGCCCCTCGTACTGGGGCGAGGCACTGAATATCTTGTAGTAGATGGTGGCACCATCGCTGTCCTTTTGGGGATAGTCCTGGGCCGCTGCTGTGGCGGGAGCCGCCAGCACAGCGAGTGCGAGTGCCAGGCGCAGCCATGCCCCCGCGCAGGAGGGCATGGCCGCATGGTGATGGGCGTGGGTGTGCATGGTGCGACGGTGATTAGTGGGCTGTGGATACGGGGCGGTACTTGAAGTCGCTCACGGCCTGGGCCGACAGCGTGCCATTGACATACCACGACACGTGCATGTCGCTGAAGATGTCGAGCACCTTGTCGGCTGTCTCGCCGACGGCGGGCTTCCATGAGGGACAGAAGAGCGGACGGCCAAACTTGTTGGCCTGGGCGTTGAGCCACCCCAGGTGGTCGCTGCGCTGTGACGAGTCATAGCTGATGACATCACTCAGGCACCATATCTTGTAGCACAACTTCATGTTGCCCTTGCCGAAGCCCAGACGGTTCCATCCTGCATACACGCCATGCACGAGGTTCTTCACCGCGTCAAAGTCAGAGGGCAGGGTGTTGGTGGACACGCATGGGGTCATGAAGATGGGTTGCTGGGCTCCCGTGGCGCGTGCGGCGGGGAAGAGTGCATCGGTAATGTCCATGGCCTTGGTGACATCGGTGCTGCTGGAGCAGGGGGCGTGGTAGAGGTCCCAGCCCAGGATGCGTGTGTCGGTGGCATAGTGGGTGAGCACATCGCTCACATAGGCACTCAGGCGGGGTGTGGTCATGGAGATGTAGGTGTCACTGAGCAACTGTGGCAGGACGGTCATGCCCATCTCGCCGGCCATCATCAGCAGGCTGTCCATCTCGGCCAGGAAGGTGGCCTGGCGCGCGGTGTAGGTGCGCAGGTCGAGCTGCACGCTCACGCTGTTGTAGGGCGTGCTGGTGCCGCGCAGGGCGTTGAGGGTCTTCAGCGCGTTGGCCATACTGGTGCAGGCGATGCCACGGGTGGCCTCACGGTTCATCCAGCGGTAGGCCTTCCATCCCGTCCAGCGGCTCTGCTTGTCCTCGTTGCTGTCCATCAGGGGCGTGAAGTGGTAGGCTGCCACATCCTCGCTGCCGAGGGACGCGTCCGTCATCCAGTTGACATGGTTGGCGGCCATCTCCCCGCTCAGGGCGGTGCAGCCCAGCTGGAAGATGGGCTTGTGGTGCTGGCGCATGAGTGACTGCATGAAGCCGTCGGGTGTGGTGGCCGCCGCCACGCCCACAGCGTCGCCCAGCCTCCACATCCAGTTGGCCAGGTCGGCCGACAGGCTGTCAGGGGTCACCCCGTCAGCCTTCGGGGCCAGGAAGAAGGGCTGGTTCTGCACGGCATAGCGTGCCTTGCGCAGGATGGTGGCAAGTTTCTCCTTGAGTGCCTCGCCGGTGGGAGCGTCCTGGGTCTGCTCATACACGCACCAGGCTTGCACACGGCGGTCGTTGTAGTAGGCGTTGACCAGGTTGTAGGCATAGTCAGCCAGTGCGTCGGCACTGTTGTTCAGGTCACTGCCTGTCAGCAGGATGGGTATTACGGTCATGCCCGCGTCGCTGGCGGTGCTGAGCAGCGTGCCGAGTCGCGTCTTGGTGGCGTTGCTGTTGCTGGCCCACGCCTGGTAGCCCACGCGCACGGCCACGGTGTTGTACAGGTGACTGTCCTTGTGCGACTGTACGGCAGCGGTGGCCTCGTCCAGGCTGGCGCACAGCAGGCCCTTGCTCTCGCCATGCTGCATCCATCGCCATGCACGGCGCGGTGACCACACCTCGGTATATTCCGCTCCCTGCTCCACACCGCCGAAGTCACCCTGGAAGTCGAAGGTCTTGACCCACTTGGGCTCGCTCTCGTTGTAGGGCTCATAGTCGGCATAGAGGGCGTTGTGGAACATGGGGTCCCAGTTGTAGAAGGTGCTCCTGTCCCACTTCACCTCCCAGTTGGGGTCGCACGCGCTCAACCCCCAGGCATAGAAGTTGATATTGTACTTGGCAAAATCGACCAGCGTGCGGGCGTAGGTGGAGCCATTGACGCGTGTCATGCACTCGGTGCACACCAGCGGACGGTCGCCCAGACGCTTGAGGCGGGCGTACATCGTGGGGGTCTCCTGGTTGAAGCCGTCCTGACAACTGTAGTCATGATAGTTGTGCACGTCCATCAGCCGCTCGGTGTTCTCGCGCAGGAGACGCTTCCCTGTGGCCGTGGCTTGGTTGAGCGACACGCCGCTGTCCCACACAATGGACGAGGAGATGGGCTGTGTGCAGCCCTCCTGCTGCATCCACTTCACCATCTCGCTTATCCATGCCATCATGCCCTCGGTCTTCCCGTCGTTCATGTTCGGCTCGTTCCAGATGTCCCACAGGATGATGCGCTTGTCGCCACGGAAGTGCCGCGTGATCTTGCGCACCCATGTCTCCATGCTCTTGAGTGAGGTGTCAGTGCCCTTGTCACCATAGAAGCCATACACGAAGCTGAACACTGGTGACACAGTCATGCCGTACTTGTCGGCCCAGGCAGCCCACTGCTCCACGGCCTGGATGTAGGCATCCACGCTGCCGCTGCTGGGCCACCAGCGTATGGAGTTGTAGCCCAGGCGGGCGCAATGGGCGATGGCCTGCTCCTGGCTGACAGCGTCACATGGGGGCACGGGGCAGTTGATGCCCCGTATGGGGCCATACTCGGCTTGCCAGGCGGCACACTGCTCGGCAGTCCACTGCCCGCGCTCATGCGGGTAGGTGGCCGAGGTGGAGGTCAGCACCACATTGTCGGCACGGCTGTCCAGGCTGGCCGTGCACGCCGCCAGCAAGGCCAGCGTGTAAAGTAAGGTTCTCTTGATGTTCATATTGGGTGAATATGTTTGGCTTTAGTAGTCTTTATGTCTCTTCCCCCTGGGGGAGGAAAGGGCAGCCGGCGGCGTGGTGGCCAGCCGGCTGCCCTGTGGTGTGCGGTCCTGGGGCAGGTGCCTGCCCAGGGATTACCAGATGTCCTCGGGCTCCGTGGGGTTGTCATAGACCTCCTTGGGGCACCACTCCATGTAGTCGATGAAGAGTTGCTTGTGTATCTGGTCCTGGCAGGACTTGAAGCGCATGTAATAGGTCTTGTCTGCATCCATGGTCTGGCGCAGGATGATGCGCCTGGTGGTCTTCTCCATCGAGCGGTCGGTGTCGTTGCCGCCAGGAGTCTCGCAGATGTACTCGGGGCCCTTCATGAACCCGTTGTTCCTCATGCGCTTATCGACCTCGGCGTTGTAGTCGTCGTCATCGGTGTCCTTCTCCCAGCCCACGATGCTGCCATACACCTTCTCGTCATCGCGCCTGTACAGGCCTCCCAGCGCCATATCGACAGGGATGCCGGCGGGTGACAACTGGTCGGGGTTAGTGCCGAAATATACTTGGCAGATGCCGCGCCAGGAACTCTCGGTCGATACACCCATGCGTATCTCCCACGTGCCGGTGCGGGGCACGGGGGGCAGTTTGAGCGTGATGTCATAGATGCCCATGACGAGCATCTCGTCGCCCTGGTAGTTGGGCCAGCCGCTTCCCCAGCCGTTGAGGATGTAGAAGAAGGTCTCCTTGGTGTTGACTGTGCAGTCCTTGAAGTAGCTATAGACCTGGTCATTGGGGAAGTAGAAACTGGCATTGTAGCCCATGTGGCGCATGTCGTTGTTCATCATCTCGGGCAGGAAGTCCCAGGAGTCATAGCGCAGGCGCGTCTTTGCCAGGTTGTCGCGGGTGGCATCGTCATAGGCCAGCACCTTGTCAATGGGGTAGATGATGGCGTTCACGAGCTTCACCACATTGGCATCCGAGCCCGTGTTGAGGTAGATGCCCTCCTTGTCAGGGTCGCATGAGAGCTCGTGGTAGGTGCCGTGGCGGCCATTGTCCAGCACGGGGAAGCGGTTGAGGTAGATGCCGTCACTCTCGGCACTCTGCCAGGTCTTCACGATGCGGCGCTTGCCCATGGTGATGAAGTGAGTCCATACGGGGATGCTGTAGTTGGTGCTGCTCTTGTAGTTGTAGCCCTTCTCGTTGTAGTGGATGACCAGCTTGTCCACAGGGATGCGCTGGGGTATCAGGTGGTAGGTGACAAACTGGTAGAGCACGTTGTCCTCACTGGTGTAGTTGCCATTGTCCTTTGCATCGGGGTAGAGATTCTGGTCGATGACCCAGTCCTTCACGTCCTGCACGGTGATGTCCTTGATGTCCTTGCCCAGGGTCTTTGCCCAGAAGTCATCGGTCTCGGCAAAGAGGGTGAAGCCGTACTTCCTGTGCTCGGGGCAGGGATAGCCAGCCCAGCTCTGTGGCGGGTTCTTGCACTCGGTGATGACTCCTGTCTGCACCAGCATCTCATACTCCTCGTCCTTGACGGCCGACAGGGTGTCTATCATCCGGCAAGCCTCCACGAGCTTGGCCATGACGCTGTAGCCACACTCGGGGTCATAGGCATAGCGGTGCAGTGTGCTGCCCAGAGTCTCGTTGCTGGGCGCAATGACGTAACCCAGTTCGTGCACATATCCGTTGATGGCCTCGATGTCCCTGTTGGTCAGTGACACGGGACAGATGCCATCGATGTAGCATGAGTCGGGGTTGTTCTTGGCATAGGTGGCACTGATCTTGCGGTCCTCCATCGTGTTGACACTGAATTCCTCATTGTCCAGAGGGAAGTCGGCCACGGGGAACACCTTGTCGATGCTGGTGCCGTCAAGGATACTGTTCATCACCACGACACGCCTGATGGAGTCGAGCACCTGCTTGCTGGGGAAGGAGTCCCACGATGCCACGGGGATGACGTTCTTGATGACGAGTGAGTCCAGGTAGAGTTGCAGGGCCTCGTTGGTGGGTGCGAAGCAGGTGTAGGCACCGTATGCCGTCATGAGCTGATAGACACTCGTCTCGGAGAGTTTGCTCACCTTCTGCTCCTTGAGGAGCCTTACATAGTCAGAGAATTGCTCGTGCTCGGATAGGTAACCTGCAATGGTGCGCTCACGGAACACATAGCGGCTGGACTTGTCGATGTCCTCTTTGCATGAGAAGAACACTGTCATCGTCATGCAGCAGAGAAGGCTTAGGATGATTTTATGCCTTACGTTCATTCAGATAGGATGTTGGGTAATTATTAGGATATTGGTTATTTGAATAGAAACTTGCGTGTCACGCCCTGGGCCTTCACCATGTAGATGTGGCCGGGCCGCACGGGATGGTCGTGGGGGAGTAGCATGCCCGAGGTGTCAGAGAGTTCCCAGTCGTCGGTTCCGCTCACGCGTATGCGCTGGTTCTCCACCCATATCTGCACCTCGGGGGCACATGCCTCGTGGATGCCACTGGCCAGGTCGCTGGCCCGGTATATCTTCCAGGCCCACTGGGTGTCCCTCAAGTCAGAGCCCAGGTCGGGCTGCTCCCTGTCCACATCGGTGGCCGAGAGGTATCTCTTGCCATAACTGTCCTCGTAGGAGATGGCCACCTGGTCGTTGCCCAGGTCGGTGATGGTGAACGCGTTGGAGGTCACTTGTTTGGCGGCGAAGGTTGGCACCTTGAAGTTCCCCACCCAGTTGGCCTCGGTGCTCAGGTATCGGTAGGAGCCCTTGTTGCGCAGGTAGTAGGACTCCTTGCCCGCATCAGCAGTGACGAGCACCCACTCCTGGTGTCTGGAGTCCTTGTCAAGGGCTCCCAGGGTGTAGGGGTAGGTCTTTTGGGTGCGGGTCTCGTCCTGCAGGCAGAGCGGGTCGCTGGCATAGTCGGGACAGGCGCTCAGCAACTTGTAGTACACGGTCTCGCCTCCCTCGGTCTGGGGGAATTTCTGTGCGTGTGCGCTTGGCGTGGTGAGGGCTGCCGCTGCCATGAGGGCTGCCGCCAGCCATGTCTTGGGGTGTAATGCTTGAACCATCGTGGTAAGTCTTGTTTTGCGGTATATCTTTGCAAAGTTACTAAGAATTTCGAAGGTCTTCCACTTGGCGTGCTTAATTTGTAAGGGAAGGACTCTGAAAATGATGGCTTTTACGACCGATGGACCTCGGAAAGGCAGGCCAGCCCCACAGAAACGGGTCCTGTGGGGCTGGCTTTTAGCGTTCTTATTAAGGTTGCAGAAAGGTGCAGGCTATCTTTGCATCACCTTCCTTGTCTTTCCGCTCCTTGTGCGCAGGATGTTCAAGCCCTTTTGCGGACTGTCGAGCCGCCTGCCGCTCAGGTCATACACGGCCTCGATGCCATCCTGTCCGGCATAGGTGTCCGAGATGCCGATGGCAATGTCATCGGGCACTGTGACCGCCAGCGTGCATTCTGCCAACTTGCCGTTGGAGTTGATGCCGATGGTGATGTCGGCCGTGCCGCTTTTCTTGGGCGTGATTACCAGGTCGCCGTTCCTGGACACCGCGCCTATCACGCTCTCGTCACTCACCGCCTTGACGGTCTTCACGATGGCCGCGTCAAAGTTGTCGGCATCTGTGGCAATGCCCTTGAGCGAGACGGTCATGGGCGCGCCGCTGGTGAAGGTCACAGGCGCGGGCTGGTGCACCACCGGCGCCTCGTTGTCGGGGAACACGGGCAGCGAGGGGAACCAGTAGTCCTGGATCATGCTGTAGTCGGCTATCTTGTTGCCGTCCTTGTCCGTCTTGCGGGTCAGGTAAGTGGGGTCTCCGAACTGGTGGAACAGGGACATGTAGAGGTCGCCTGTCACAGGGTCGGGGCGCATGGAGCAGCCATAGAGCTTCCACCCCTCATCGTCCAGCGTGTTGAGGTTGACAATCATCCGGGTCGTGCCTGTGTCGATGTCATACTTGAATATCATGAAGTTGCTGAACCATGAGTTGGGGCCACCGTTCCAGTACAGGGCGTTCTCCACGTTGGACGCACAGAACCCGTCGGGAGTCCAGGCATACCAGGAGTTGGCAGGGGGATACATGCCCTCTGCCGGGTCAATGTATATGACCTTTGTCTCCAGCGTGTGCGGGTCTATCCTCACCAGGAAGGGCCAGGTGGATCCCATGCCGCCTTTCCCCTTGGCTACAGGCACCCACACATAGCCGTCCCTGGACATGGTGATGGAGGAGCCTGGATAGGGCAAGGTGCTTGTCTCCTTTGGATTCATCATGTTATTGTTGTCCAGGTACTGGTTGAAGTCATCCAACATGGCAGTGAAGTCAATCACCTTCCTCACCTTGTCCAGTGAGGGGTCGATAACCAGCACGCCTGCCGACTGGTGTACGGCAAACACATTGTCATCCACGCGCACCATGCTCCCCACCTGCCCCTGGTAGAGGCTGGCATTGCCAGGGTCGGTGTTATCGCCACTGCCATCGGGCTTGGCATAGGGATTGTCGGAGCCGTTCACCTTGCCTGCAATCTTGAGGGCATGGGTGTCGAAGATGTAGATGCCGTTGCTGGTGCTGATGTACACCTTGTTCTCATCCACGCCCAGGCAGCCGCGTCCGTCGGCTATGCTCGCGCCCTTCTCGTTCTGGGCGATGTAGGGCAACTGGCAGATGACCTTCATCGTCCTGGCGTCGCACACGGTGAAGCGTCCGCCTGTGATGCTGGCGCCGGGGTCCTTCTCCTGCTTGGCCACCAGGTAGAAGCGGTCGCCATAGATTTGCCCGTACTGGTTGGTGCAGCCCAGCTGCTTGCCGGGGTTCTCCTTCTGCACCACGCGGTATATCCACTCGCCGTCGCTGGTGAGGAAGTTTACGGTGGAGTTCTGGTGGCCATACCAGTCCTCGTTGACAATGAACACTCCCTGGGAGTAGTCATTGTTCTCCTGGGCGAATGCCCCTGGCACGGCTTGTGCCAGGAGCATCGCTGAGAGAAGGCATATCCTGGATATGTTCTTCATTTTGTTGTCCTCCCTTTTGGGTTACTTGACCACCACCTTCACGCTCTTGCCGCCCAGGGCCTTGCCGCGCTTGTAGAGGCTGGCCTTGTTGTCGGCCTGGCGCATTCCGCTGAGATCATACACGATGGTCCCGGCAGCGTCCGTGGCGATGCCGCTGACTGAGGACTCGCCGCCCTTCACCTTCTGGCTGGCACCACTGTGGGTGGCCTTGCTGTAGTCGATGGTGGCGCCTGTGATGTCCTTCTCGGGGAAGGTGACACCCTCAATCACGGTGTTGGCAGGCAGGTGGTTATAGGCCGCGCCTGTGGGCAGCACCACATACTCGCCATTCTCCAGCTCCAGGTTGTCGGCCTGCTCGGCATCGATGATGTCTGTCTCCTCGCTCTTTGTGTATTCATTCACTGTGCCCTTGACAACGTTGTAGCCCACCAGGCGGATGCGCCCAATGTTCTGCTCCTTCTTCACCCAAATATCGTTCTCGGCCTTGTTTCCCTCTAACACATTGTTAGCAACATACAAATAAGGATGGTTTACCAGACTAAGAACGTATTCCGCCTCATTGTTTACAAATGTGCATGAAGATATCGCTGCATTCATATTACTTTCTTTTGACTCGTTGAATGATGGATAGCCTTTAACATAGAGGATGCCATTCTGGCCTTTACAATTTGTGAACACACAGCCTGTCATATTGAAATTCACTGCAGACTTGTTGTCTTGGTTAATAGCCACAACCGCATTATAATTTCCTGCATCGCATCCATCAAACACGCAGTTCGTCAACTCCAGGGAACTGGTCTTTTGGAAAAGAATTGCATAGCCTGAGATGTTTTTGAATGTGATATTCTTAATCACAAAACTTTTGCCTGCCCCATACAACAGGAATCCACCTTCACCACCGACGAAAGTAACACCATTTCCATCAATGGTCAATGACTTTTCAATATGATATGTGCTGGCGTTGTCATTCTCAATCTCCTTACCCTTGACATCATCACTGAACTTGATGGTAGAACCCTCCACGAAGTCCGCGCTCTCTATTGTCTTGCGCAGTTCGTCCAGTGTACTCACCACATAAGTCTTCGTTTCTTCTTCAGCTCTGGTTGCGACCTTGGCAGCAGCAAGGCTGCTCTCAGAGTAGTCGTCCATATATACAAGTTCCGCATTGTTCATGTCGGCACTGTACCAGTTATTCATATCCGACACGAAAGACCATCCATCAACAGAACCACCTTGCAACTGGCGGCTAGAAAAGCCCAGGCCTGAATATGTATAATCACTCTTGACGTTATCCGTCACCCAGTAACTCCAGTAGCCGTTGTACCATGCCGCACGCCACAGATGTTTCCCGGAGCAACATTTCCAATAGTCGTAGTCATAAGCAGAGTAGCCATAGTGAGTGTGGTCAAATGGATGCTGGATGACACCAGTCTTCTTTCCCTCTTCGATGGCTGCAGTTACCAGCGCGTCTGCATCATCTTCGGGGTAGGATGTTTGTCCCAGGGATGTGCTTGGGGGAGTCTGTGTGGAAGAATACCGAAAATTGATTCGGTTGTCACTCATGGCTCCTGCTTTGTCAAAGTAAAGGTCGGCCGATGCCCTACCCTCTGGATAATAGCCGATACCGGCAACTGTCCCTTGGAAGTTTGTCTGCTGAGTAAGCAACATCAAGCGCGGGTCGGCCTTGACCACAGCACGGAACATGCTGTCACCGCTTGCTGTCCCATTCCAACGGTACCCCCAGACATAAGCCTTGGTGCTTGTCCCGTCATTGAACTTGATGACAAGTGCGGCCTCATTGTCACCGTCTCCTGCCCAACTGGTAATCTCACCAAAGTCCACCTTAGAGCCACCGCTTGTAGGCTCATCTGACTGTGTGGCCACGTCCTGACGCAGCACACCTTGCACGCGCATCTGTGCAAACGACACCGTCGCGCACAGGAGCATCAACATGAATGAGTAAATCTTTCTCATCTTAGTAAATGTTTTGATTAGTAATATGTGAATTAAACACTGTTGTATATTCTCTCGTCAGTCCCCCAGGGGGTCATCGGGCACCGAGGGCTTTATCTCGATGTGCAGGTCCTGTGCCCTGGCCACCTCGGTGGATGTCTCGCCCAGCCATCCGCAGTACTGCCTCACTCCGGTATAGACACGGATGAAATCGACACCAGGCAGATGCACCGGCCGCCCCTGCCCATCCACCGCCCAGGAGATGTCGAAGGAGCAAAGGTCGGTGTAGTCGTTGGGATGGTTATCGACATAGCCCCAGGGATAGGAGTAGAGCACATAGTAGGTGCCCTGGTGGCTCTCGTCGATGCCATTGCCAGGCAGCAGCGTGCCCCGGAAGGTCATCTCATCCTCGCTGAGCCACTCGGGATAGTAACTCTGGCTGTGGTACATGTTCTTGGCCACATAGCCCCTGCCCCCCTGGTTGTCCCTCCAGGGGATGTAGATGGTGTCGGTGAGGATGCCCAGGTCATCCATGACGGGTGTGTGGCTGTCGGGGCGGCTGTAGGTAATCTCGTAGTTCCTGGTCGTCCCGGGCTTGTAGTACTCGCTGCCTGCCAACTCATACCACTCGTCCTCGTCGGGCCTGCCGTTGCAGTTGCGGTCGAAGGCCACCATCACGATGCCAGGCTCCGACGAGCCTCCCTTCCTGTCGTGGTACAGGGGCACATCGCTGTAGAAGGCGTTGCCCTTGATGTAGAAGTCCTTCTGCCCGGGCACGTTGATGACCGTATGGTCAAACCCGAAGGTGACATAGCCACCATACGAGCCCAGGGTAATCATCACATCGTTGCTCAGGTCGTCCTCGGCCTTCTGCCGCATGGTCTCCTCGGTGTCGCCCCGCTCGTAGATGGGCATGGTGTTGACAAACTGCCCAGGGGCGGGGCGGTACTCATACACGCGGGCCGTGTAGGGGCTGTACTCGGTGTCCTCATGCACCACGGTCACGGGGAAGGAATGCTTGTAGCCACGGAGTCCGTCGTCCAGGGTGAAGGTGATGTGGTAGGTGCCCTCCTCCCTGGCCAGGAAGATGTACTCGCGGTCGGTGGAGAGCAGGGAGTCACGTCCGTCCTCAGTTCTCAGTGTCCAGCGGTAACTCTTCCCCTCATAGGCGGGCGAGAGACGCAGCTTGCGCATACGCTCAATATAATAGTAACTGTTGAGCCCCGACGACACGTCCTCGACGCTGTCGCGGCAGGCGGCCAGGCTCATGGCCACGAGGATGCCCGCGGCCAGGCTGGTGCGATATGATGTCTTTCTCCTCATCTCTCTGCTGTTATCGTTTCACAAAGCACATGTGTGCCGGGATGTCCCCCGTGCGCACACTCCATTTCCTGACACCATTCTTGTCATAGCAGTGCAGCACGCCACTTGACACATAGTTCTTGGCATCTGTCACATAGATGTCGTGCGTCTCGGGATGGATGGTGATGCCGTATGGGATGGTGATGTCCTTCTCCGTCCCGTCGGTGATGAAGCGGTCGCTCACCTGCTGCTTGGTGCGGGTGTTGATGATTCCATAGGTGATGGTGTTCCTCTGCGTGTAGTTGTTCCACTCGGTGGAGTAGTAGTAGAGCGAGTCCCCGCTGATGCAGAAGTTGGAGCAGGGGATGTCCAGCGTGTCGGTCACCTGCATCTCGTTGCGCCCCTTCTTCCTGGCCAGCACGAACATCTTGGAGTGTATGCCCTGGTAGTCCCCGCGTGAGGTCACCCACAGCTTGCCCTCGCTGTCAGCCTTGATGTGGTGCAGGTTGATGGCCACAGGTATCTTCTCCACCTGCTTGAAGCCCTCCAGTTCTATCACCGACACGGTGTTGTCATAGTTGGGAGCCATGTAGCCCCCAGAGTTGGCCACATAGATGTACTGCCCCAGGATGCAGAGCTCGTCGGGCTGGAAGCCCACCGTACACTTGGCCACGGGCTTCATGCTTAGCGTGTCTATCTTATACACCGCTCCCTGCACCGCATCGGGATTGTTGAGTTGGACAGGTCCCACATAGGATGTGGCGTAGGCATATCCACGGTGGAAGCGTATGTAGCGCACGTTGGGGATGTTCACCTGTCCTATCCTGTGGGCGGTGCGCGCGTCAAGGATTTCTATCTTGTTCGAGCAGTTGACCACCACATAGAGGCGTGAGCCGTATATCTGGATGTCGTTGCCCACGTCGCCCAGTTCCTTGATGACATGCGGGTTGCGCTCGGCATAAAGGTTGCGCACATAATAGCCCTGCACATAATCCACATAGTCCAGCGTGCACTTGTTGCTGCCCATGTTGCCCTCGTTGAGCAGGTACATGCCTGTCACATGCTGCCCTGCGTGTATCAGGTCGGGGATGAGGTCATACTCAGTGGGCACCACCACCTCGTCCTCGCGGCAGGCCGCGAGGAGCACACACATTATTATATATATATAGGACGAAACTCTTCTCATCTCTCGTGCCATTACAGTTCGATGCTCAGCGTGATGCGGTAGTTGCGCTTGGGCATCGGGTAGTTGAGTATCACATCATAGTCCTGCGAGAGCAGGTTGTTGACCTCCAGCTGTGCCTTGGCCACATACTTGCTCCAGCGGAAGGTCTTCGACAGGGAGATGTCGCTGGTGTACCAGGGCTGGGTGTGGTTATAGACGATATTCTCCTGCTGGTTGTACCTCTCGCCTGTGTATATCCAGGAATAGTTGACGGCCCAGTCACGCCAGGCAGCCTGTGCAATGACGGAACCGCTGTGCCAGGGGATATAGGGTATCTGGTCGCGGTAGTAGGTGTCGGCGGGATTGGTCACGTCGATGGCCTTCTGATAGGTATATTGGAGCCTGGTGGTGAGGAAGAACTCGCGCACAGGCTGCAGCGTGAGTCCCATGGTGGCATCCACTCCCGTGATGTGTACCTTGCCCAGGTTGAGCATTGTCCACCGGAACTGCGCTCCCTTGGGATAGGCCACAATCTTGTCTGTCACGAAGTTCTTGTAGCCGTCGGCTGTGATGCTGAATTCCGTGAACGCGCCCGACGTGTGACGTGGGGTCTTGTAGGCAATCCCCACATCATACTGGTTGACATATTCGGGCCGCAGTTTCGAGTTGCCCATCTCGGCATAGTAGAGGTCGTTGAATGTGGGCATACGGAAACTGCGCTTGGCGAAGGCCCTCAGTTGCAGCCCTATTTCTGAGAAGGGCCTCCATGAAGCAAACACAGCAGGAGTCCACGCCGACTTCTTGCCTGGAGACTCTGCCAACTTGGTCTTGTCGTTGACTCGGTTATACACAGCACTGCCCTGCATCTTGAATGCGCCCAGGTTGATTGCGGTGGCCACAGACAGGAAGTGGTGCCAGCGGGTGGGATAGACGAAGCCGTACATGTCAGCGTCCATGTCGTTCCACTGCACATCATAGGAGGCCGACACGTCCCACCACCGGGTGATATCATACTGGTGTGTGGTAGAGAGGTACATCTCCTTCTGCTTATACACATTGTCTATCATCATTACCGTGGTGTCCTTGTTCACATATTTAGTCAGGTAGTAGGCATACTTGCCCATCATGCGTGCGTGGTACTTGGGAGTGAAGTCCTTCTCCACACTTCCCTGCATGAAGGAGTTGTTGTCCCAGATGCGCTCGCCGCGCCGCCACACATTGTTCACGATGGCTCCAGGCACGCCACGTTCTGATGTGTAGTTATATACCTTTGCCATCCATTTCCCGTTGCCACTGAAGGTGCCGAAGAGCGCTCCCTCCATGCGGGTGGCACGGATGTCCCCGTTCTGTCGGGTGGCCGTGGTGTCATACATGATTTCGTCGGTCATCACAGCCTTGCGCCGGTAGCGGAACTTGTACTTGCCGTTGCTTGACAGCCACTCGCCGCTGAAGGAGGCCGACACGCGCTCCGAAAGTTTCAGTTCGAACAGCACCGAGGGGTTCACCAGGCCGAATGACCCGGCACGCAGTTTGGCTTTCAAATGGTATGTCTGATTGTCGTCGAATGTGGGCCGGCGTGTCCACATATATACGGAGCCAGCCGAGTTGAAGTCCTTGGCCGACTGGAATATCTCGCTCTTCTGTCCGTTGTAGAGCGATATGGTCTGCACGTTGTCCAGTGAAAACATGCCCAGGTCCACCTGTCCATTCTGTGCGTTGGACAGTTGGATGCCGTCATAGAACACCCCCACATGGTTGGTGCCCATGCTGCGTATGTTGATGGTCTTGATGCCTCCCACGCCTCCGTAGTCCTTCAGTTGCACACCGGCAAAGTATCGCAGCGCGTCAGCCACGCTCAGGCCGTTGAGCCGTTCCAGTTCCTTGCCGCTCAACTGTTGTGACGGGATGACTCCCTGCTGCCGCTCGGCTGTCACGGTCACACCCTTCAACTCGTGGTACTGGAGGGTCGAGTCTTCTGTCGCCTCCTCCTTCTCCTTGTCCTTTTGCGCATAGGAGGGAAGTGGTGCCAGCATGGCACATGCGATGGTCATAAGCAGGATTCTGAAGGTTTTGTTGTCTGTAGTCATTGCTTGTTCGTTCTTTGCCTGTCTGTTGGCATGTGTTTTTGTGCGGAAAAGCCCAGCCTGTGCCAGTGCGCCAGGGCTGGGGTAACATGTGGAAAAGAGGGCCACAGGCCATGTAAGCCCATGGCCCTCTGAAAAGAGTTACAGGTAATCAGCAGGTTATTACTTGCGTATCACCTTGACTGTCTCACCCTTGAACTTCAGCAGATAGGTTCCGGCACTCAGTGAGCCTGTGGCGATGCTGTTGGCTCCAGCCTTCACATTTGCCTGGATGAGCATCTGTCCTGCGGTGTCATACAGCGTTGCGGTGCCGTCCTCGGGAACGCTCATCTCGATGTGGTCGGTGAAGGGGTTGGTCAGCACGCGCAGTGATGTGCTGGCAATGCCGTTGACCTTGGTCGGGTCTTCCACAGTCACGCGGAAACTGGTCTCGGCATACTTCTCACCATACTCCTCCTTGCTCACGGTGTAGCGCACGGTCAGGTTGGCCATGCCCACCTTGCCTGCGGCCGGTATCAGTATGAGTTCATCGTTCTGGCTGTCGATGCTGTCGCTGATGAGTTCTGAATTGTCGTTGGCAGAGACTGACTTGGTCAACTGCGTGCCCCAGGTGCTTCCCTTGTAGCCGAACACGTTCTTCAGACTGATGCGCACGGTGTCGGCATTCACGAGGATGGTGGTGTCGGCAATAGCGTTCTCTATCGTCGGCTTCACTATCTGTGCCTTGATGGTGTAGGCAACATTCGTGGTGGTTGAGGCACCGGAATGGTCGATGGCCTCTACCTGGAAGTTGATGACTGTGTCCTTGTCCACTGTGCCTCGGTACAGGGCCTGGATGCGGATGTCGCCATTCTCCAGGTTGTCCAGCTGGGTTATCCAGGGATACTTCTCCAGTCCGCGCAGGTAGATGTCGAAGTCACCCTCGTGGTCTGTGAAGTTGTTGGACTTCCAGATGGTGTGCAGCGAGGGAGTCGTGGCCATCTCATAGCAGTAGTTGTTGGGGCTCATGGTGAAGCGTGCTGCGGGCTTCGGTGCCTCGTTGTCCTCCAGGGCAGGCTGTGTGGTGAGGTTGGCAGGTGTGGTACCCAGGTTATAGACATCACACTCCTTGTTGAAATCCTTGCCATTATACACGGCAGCCTGGTAGTTGCGTGCGTTCTCGTCGGCATACACCACATAGGTGCGCTCCGTGGTCGAGTCATGCACAGCCTCGGTGGGATATACGCGTGATCCGGCTGTCATGGTGATGCCGTCGCGCATCTGTCCGCTCTGGGTGTCAAATGCGGTAAATCCGTTGTAGTTGGCCAGGTAGATAGAGTCGCCTATCATGGGCTTCACGGCAGCGGGCACACCCTCGAAGTAGGCCTGTATGCCGTCAGTCTCAGTGGCTGTCAATGTGTTGTTCGTTGTGTTGAACACCAGCAGCGATGCGTTCTTCTCTGTCTCGGGCTCATAGGGTGACACACCATACACTCGGTCGCCCTTGGCCAGGAGAGTCTCTATGCCCAGGCCCTTCTGTCCCAGGGACACCTCACGCTCCATGATGAAGTTCTTCAGGTCAAAGATGGCCATCGAACTCCTGTCCCCCTTCTGGGTGGCCACATAGAGTTTGTCACCTGTCACGGCCATGTCCTTGACGTTTTTTGAGAGCGTGAAGGAAGTGACGGGCTCCAGGTCGGTCTTGTAGTAGATGTTCAGCTTGCTGATGCCTGCGGGTGTGTGTGATGCCAGCAGCACCAGGTTGCGTGCCACGAGCATCTTGTCGGCGATGCCGTTCTCGGGCACCAGACACTTGTTGGTGCAGTGTGCCTCGCCTGTGTTGTAGCGGAACAGGCTGTCCTTGGTGGCCACATAAGTAAATCCGCCGTCGGCCACCAGAGCCTTGATGGAGTCAGCCGCCAGGTCGTTGATAAGAGCCTTCACGGGCTGGGTGCTGTACTTTATGTCGTATGACTTCACCACATTGTTGTCGCTGTACAGCAGCAGGGGATTAGAGGAGCGGGTGTCGGGAGCATATACCACATTCAACTTCACCTCCTTCTTCTGTCCGTAGTGGGTCACGTTGAAGGTCAGAGTGTCGGTCACATACCTTTTCCTCTTGAACTCATAGGTCAGGTCGTTCTTGTCAAGACCATACTTGTTATTGGTTGTTCCGCTCACGCTGTCCAGGTAGATGATGGAGTTGTTGCCAGCGGTGAAGAGTTCGGCACTGGTCTTGCTGCCCTCGGGCTCATAGTAGGCTATGCGCAGCGGGTCGTTGACAATCTGTATCTCGGGAGCATCCTCCACGATGACCAGGATGGAGTCTGACAACTCATGGTTGGAGTGTGCATAGGCATGCAGCATGGTGCGTCCGGGCTTCAGCGCGCGGAACGAGCCATTGTTGATGGTGCCCACCTCCGGGTCAGAGTTCGTCCAGTCGATAGGCTCATAGATGTATCGGTTGCGTCCCGTGCCGTTGAGTTGTCCGTCACGGCTGTCGGTGCACTGCACGTTGATGTAGATGGTCTCTCCCGCTATCATCTTGGTGCTGTCGTTGGACACCTTGCTGGCATTGCCCTCCAGGTCTATCAGCACTGAGGTCAGGTCCACCACGTCGATGTCGATGGAGTCTGTGGGCACGTCCTCCTTCTGGGTGAAGTAGATCCTGGTCTTGCCCGTCTTGCCCGTGGCCTTGAACAGACCCGTGTTGTCGATTGTGCCCACGCTGTCGGTCGAGAGCCACCACTTCTGCTCGCCCTCGCTCTGCGGACGGCCGTTCTTGAAGAGGAAGCCTTCAAACTGGCACTCCTGTCCGCGCACCACCTGCAGCTGCGTGATACCTATATAGTTCAGGTAATAGTCCTTGGGCTCATAGTTGGGGTCGGGTGTGGTAATGCCCACTCCCAGCACCTCAGTTGACCATTCGCCCAGCCATCCGGCATTGGCACTTCCTGCGCAATATACCTTCACGAAGTCCACATGGTCCAGGTCCACGTGCTTGCCGTCCTTATCCACAGCCCAACTGATGTCGAAGCCGTCAGCGGCACTGCCGTTCTCATCATTATAATAGGGGTTATGTGCGATGGTGAGGCTTGACTTGTCAAATCCTCTGTTGTCGCAGTAGCCGAATGCGGGAGCCCTGTAAAACTCGATGTAGCTGGGTGCGCTCATGTCCAGCGAGCTGCGTATGATGGAGCCCTCGAAGGTCAGCGAGTCGCGGTTGCAGCCGAAGTCGAAGGGGTCGGGATAGTACGACTGCTGGTGGAACTGGTTGGTGAGTACTGCGCCAGCCTCCATCTGCTGCTGCCCATCCTTGTCCGTATAGGTGAGTGTCCAGGGCACAGTGTAGCGC
>CAVKOT010000002.1:0-39786 GCA_963658045.1 Opitutia bacterium UBA4654 | reverse complement strand
AGCCCATGGAGGTGGCACAGTACTACACCAACCGCTTCCATGATGCCATGAACGCCCTGGGATGCCTGCCCCCCAGCATCGAGCCGCACGCCAGCGGCCACATCATCGAGCAGGAGCAGCTCGTGCAGCAGATACTGGACAATGGCTATGCTTATGTGAGCCATGGCAGTGTCTATTTCGATGTGGAGAAGTATAACCACGATCACCATTACGGCATACTCTCGGGCCGTGACCTGGAGAATGTGAAGGACGCGAGCCGCAACCTGGCCGGGGTGGGCGAGAAGCGCAACCAGGCCGACTTTGCCCTGTGGAAGGCCGCCCAGCCCGAGCACATCATGCGCTGGCCGTCGCCCTGGAGCGAGGGATTTCCCGGCTGGCACTGCGAGTGCACGGCCATGGGCAGGAAGTACCTGGGCAGCCATTTCGACATCCATGGCGGGGGCATGGACCTCATCTTCCCCCACCATGAGTGTGAGATAGCGCAGGCTGTGGCCTCGCAGGGCAGCCAGATGGTGCACTACTGGGTGCATAACAACATGATTACCATCGACGGCAAGAAGATGGGCAAGAGTTACAATAACTTCATCACCCTGCCGCAGTTCTTCAGCGGCGAGCACCCCTTGCTCACGCAGCCCTACTCGCCCATGACCATCCGCTTCTTTATCCTGCAGGCGCACTACCGCAGCACTGTCGATTTCGGCAACGAGGCTCTGCAGGCTGCCGAGAAGGGCTTCGCACGCCTGATGGAGGGGCTCAAGAACCTGCACCGCTTCCTGGGTGGACAGAAGGTGAAAGGCCAGCCTGCCGTGGAGATGAAGTATGTGGATGAACTCAGGCAGAAGCTTTACGATGCGATGAACGATGACCTCAACAGCCCCATTGTCATCAGTCACCTCTTTGATGCCTGCCGCGTGGTCAACACCCTCGTGGACAAGAAGGCGAGCATCACTGCCGAGGTGGCACAGGCCCTTTACGCGCTCATGGACACCTTTGTGCATGAGATACTGGGCCTGGCCGAGGAGACTGGCGCGGGCAACAAGGCACGCGAGGAGGCCTTCGGCGCGGTGGTGGACATGCTGCTGCAGCAGCGCCAGCAGGCCAAGGTGGAGAAGAACTGGGCCCTGAGTGACCAGATACGCGACCGCCTGGCTGAACTTGGCTTTGAGGTCAAGGACACCAAGGACGGCTTCTCCTGGACGCTGAACAAGTAGGGGGGAGAAGCCCCCTCCCCGGCCTCCCCCAGGGGGGAGGAGCATCATCGGCATGGTGTGGCGCGCGTGCTGGCTTCATGGCGTGGCTGGGGTAGCGCGGTGCACCGTTTGGTGCAGCGGCATGCGATGGTCGGTGCAGGGGCATGCGCGAGTTGATGCAGCGGCATGCGTGGGGCATCGCATCGTGGTGCGTTTTTGAGGGTAGTGGCCTGGATGGTTTCCGGGAGCTTGAACCCTTGTCTTTTGTGGAACCTCTCGCGTGTCTCGCTTTCCTGGGACACGGTGGAAAAGAATAGGGCGGTGCGGATATCCCTGTGGACATCCGCACCGCCCTGGTTGTATCTGCCATGGGGGTGGCGTCAGGAGAACTTGGTGTCGTTGTGCATGCGGCGCATGGCGGCCACGTCACTGCGCGGGCATATCATGAGTATTCCCCCCTCCTCGGCCACCACGAAGTCGTGCAGTCCCTTGAGCACCGCCGTGCGGCCCTCGGGCAGGCGTATCACATTGTTGCTGCACTCATACAGGTAGGCGGGGGTGTGCAGCAGCACGTTGCCCTCGCTGTCGGCCGGGGCATCGTCATACAGGCTCGCCCAGGTGCCTATGTCGGTCCATCCGAAGTGCCCCTGCTGCACATACACCTGGTTGCTGCGCTCCAGGATGCTGAGGTCAACGCCCAGGTTGGGCAGCGAGGTGAAGAACTCGGGCACGAGGCGTGGGTCGGCGGTCTCGGCTTCGGCCATCATGCGCGGTATCTCCACCTGGTACTCGGGCACGAGCTGGTATAGGTTGCTCAGCATGACATCGACGTGGTAGGTGAGCAGTCCCGTGTTCCACAGGAAGTTGCCCTCTTGCATGAATATCCTGGCAAACTCTGTGTCGGGCTTCTCGGTGAAGGACTTCACGGGGAAGATGCCTGGTGCGATGCTGCGGCTGTCGTCCGTCTGGATATAGCCGTAGCCTGTCTCGGGCCGTGTGGGTGAGATGCCGGTCACCAGGATGCCCTTCTTGCGCGCGGCGAACTCCAGTGCGGCTGCCATGTCCTGCTGGAACAGGGGCTCGCCGGTCACTATCTGGTCAGCGGGAGTGACCAGGAGGCATGCCTGGGGGTCGCGCTTGGCCACCACCACGGTGCTCCATGCCACCGAGGCCAGGGTGCCGCGTCGCAGGGGCTCCTCCAGGATGTGCTCGTCATCGACCTGCGGCAACTGCTCATAGACCAGCGGCAGGTAATCGACATTGGTGGATATGTAAATGTGGTCCAGGGGCATGAACTGGGACACGCGGTCGAGTGTCTCCTGCAGGAGCGAGCGTCCTGTGCCAAAGAAGTCAAGGAACTGCTTGGGCCTGTGGGAACGGCTCACAGGCCACAGGCGGCTGCCGTTGCCTCCGGCCAGGATCAGACAATAGTTGTGGTTGTCCATCATGTGTGTGCTGTTGGTTGGTACCTTATCTCAGTTTCTCGATGACGGGCAGCAGCAGGCTCTCCATGACGGCATAGCCCTGGGCATTGGGGTGCACGCCAGGATTGTCTTTGGCATACTCGGCCTTCATGGCCGTGCCCTCCTGGTTGACCATTGCGCTGAAGTAATCGACATAGGGTATCTTGTTGGCCTTGGCATACGCCTTGACGCGCTCGTTGAGGGAGCGTATCTTGTCCATGCTGTCGGTAATCTCGCGCCTCCATCCGAAGCCGCCCGCAGGCAGGCAACTGGTGAGGATGACCTTGATCTTGTGATAGCGGGCCAGCTCGACCATGGAGCACACGTTGCCGAAGGTCAGGTTCTCGTCATAGGCACCAGTGTTCTCGGCGATGTCATTCGTGCCGTAATTGATGACCACCACCTTGGGATGCAGGTTGATAACGTCCTCGCGGAAGCGCAGGAGGAACTGGTAGGAGGTCTGTCCGCTGATGCCGCGTCCCACGAGCTTGTTGTCTGCGAAGAACTGGGGGCGTGTGCCTGGCCATCCGTCGGTGATGCTGTTGCCCATGAGCACCACGCGGTGCTCTCCCTTGGCGGGCATGCCCAGCGTCTTGTTGTCCTGCGCATAGCGGTTCCAGTTGGCAAACTCGTGCTTCTGGGCGTGCAGGCCCAGGCTGGTCAGCAGAAATATCTGCAGTAAGAGGGTTCTTGCTTTCATCTTGTATATAGTGTCTGTTGGTTTCCGTACATGCAAATTTAATGCTTTCCGCCCAAAACGAACAGCCGGAGGAGAGTTTTTCGTCCTCTCCTCCGGCGTGATTTAACGTATGGTAATACTTTCCTCTCTTTTTGACCAATCCACTGTGCGGGTGCGGGTGCGTTTCCCCGCGCCTTCCCGCTTGGCGCGCTGGTCGGGTGGCCTCTGGCGTGTCCCGCGCATGTGCGTGGGCGCGTACCTTATGCTATTGCGTGTCCCCGCGGTCAGAACTGTGCCCTGATGCTCTGGGCTATCCGCTCCATCTCCTCGGGCGCGAGTTGCAGGTGCGGGTTGGTGAAGCGCATGTCGGCCTCGCTCTGCATGGGCACCAGGTGGATGTGGGCATGTGGCACCTCAAGTCCCAGCACACACTGTCCCACCTTGACACAGGGGATGGCCTTGCGTATGGCGATGGCCACCTTCTTGGCGAAGACCTGCAGGCCAGCCAACTCGTCGTCGCTAAGGTCAAAGATGTAATCCACCTCGTGCTTGGGGATGACCAGCGTGTGCCCCTTCTGCAGGGGGCTTATGTCGAGGAAGGCAAAGTAGCGCTCGTCCTCGGCTATCTTGTAGCAGGGTATCTCGCCTGCCACTATCCTGGAGAATATGCTTGCCATGGTGCGCCCTCCTTACTCGTAAGAGATGGACATGACCTCAAGCTGGATGGCACCCTGGGGCACGTTTATCTCGGCCACCTCGCCCACCTTCTTGCCCAGCAGGCCCTTGGCGATGGGAGTCTCCACGCTGATCTTTCCGGCCCTGAGGTCGGCCTCGCTCGCGCTCACGATGGTGTACTTCATCTTCATGTTGTTCTTCACGTTGCGCAGTTCTACCGTTGCCAGTATCTGCACGGTGCTGGTGTCCATGTGGGTGGTGTCGATGATCTTGGCCTCCATGATGGTCTTCTTCAGCTGTGCGATCTCAGTCTCCAACTTCCCCTGCCACTCCTTGGCAGCGTCGTATTCAGCATTCTCCGAGAGGTCGCCCTTGTCGCGCGCCTCAGCGATTGCCGCACTGGCAGCGGGCCTGTCCACGCTCTCCATGTGCTGCAACTTGGCCACGAGTTCGTCGTAGCCCTTCTGTGACATATAAGCCATATTCCTTTTGTGTGTTTTAAGATTAGCCTTCGGCAATGTTTTTTATGGGATGATGTCTCTTGGGAAGAGTACAAAATAAAAGAATCCCAGCCCTTGGAGCCGGAACCCTTTACCCATTACTCGCTTATGTTAACGCTGCAAAGATAGGCACAAAAAACGAACCCGCAAACTTTTCGGCGGGAAATCTGCCTTTTCCCTCCAGCCTGTCTTGCCGTCTGTCCTGCCTCTGTCCTTGCCTTCCGGCGCACATACGTGGCCGGGGTGATGTGCAGCTCCCGGCCTGTGGGGGCGTGCCTCAGAGGAGTTTCTCGATGGATGCCTTGAGGCTGGTCACCTCCTCCTGGCGCGACTTTAGGTCACAGTTGCGGTCGATGAGGAAGTATGTGGGCAACTGCTGCACGTTGTAGAGCGTGAGGATGTCGCTCCCGAGTCCCTCCTCGCAATAGACACAGGTCCAGGGGAGCTGCTCGCTGCGCTGTGTCCAGAAGTGCCTGTCGGGGTCCACGCACACCTGGTAAATCTCGAAGCCACGGCTGTGGTAGCGGTCATACAACTCGCGCAACTGGAGCGTGCGCTCGGGTGCCCCGTCAAGGCCCAGCGCGGTGAAGTCCAGCAGGACCACCTTCCCCTTGAGGTCGCTGAGCGTCCGCTCCGTCCCGCGGATGTCAGGGAAGGTCATGTCGATGATACCCAACTCCCTCACCTTGCTGTGGTTGGGGTCGATGACTATCTCGTGGGGCTTGGCCTGCAGCCGCTGTGCCTCCATCACGATGTTGTATAGGTTCTCGGCACGCTGGCTGCCGGGGTACCTCTCGTTCCAGGCATTGGCCACGGCCCTGACCCAGGTCAGGTCGCTGCGGTCTGTCATGGGGTTAAAGAGCAACTGCCCTCCGAGCATCTGGAAACAGGCAAAGTAGCTGGCTGTCGCCGCGTAGCGGTTCTGGATGATGTCCATCTTGACCTCCGTCTTATAGTCCTTCACCAGGTCCCCGATCATCTTGTCCCGTTCCTCGATGGTGTAGTCGCGGTTGTCGGCCACCCGCTTGATGTCCCTCTCCAGTTGTGCCAGTTTCTGGCTCAGGATGCGTATGGTGTCACAGGTGCCACTGCCCTGCACGCGGTATCCGAACGACATGTTCCTCAGACTGGCCTCCACTGTCACTGTCTCGGTGCTGTCAATGGCCAGGTTGACGCACTGGCCGCCTATCCTCAGACGATAGAATTCGGGAGTTGACGCGGTGTCGCCCTTCAGTTCGAAAGCCCCGCTCTCGTCCAGCCGCACCGAGTCCACCACCTCGATGCCATTGCCCAGTGAGATGTGTTCCAGGTACATGACCGTGTCGGCCGCGTCCGTCACGTGTCCGTTGACACAGAACTGCCCCCGGTGCTGGCATGATGCTATCAGAGTGGCCAGAATGAGTAAATATATCTTTCTCATAATTCTTCTCTATTTTATTCAGAGTGTAAAGGTACAGGTTTTTCCTCCTTTTGAGCAATAAATTGGCCAAAAGGGACGAAAAGGACATGCACGCCATAGAAAACCCGCTATATTTTGGCCGATTACGAGAATAAAGATGTATCTTTGCATGAATTTCATTTGACGCAAAAATATATCGAGATTAACAAGATGAATGTAATTACTAAGACAGTCGAGTTGCCTGATGGAAGAACCATCAGCATCGAGACCGGGAAACTGGCCAAACAAGCCGATGGAGCCGTCATGTTGCGCATGAACAACACTATGCTCCTGGCCACCGTTTGTGCCGCAAAAGATGCAGTTCCCGGAACAGACTTCATGCCCTTGCAGGTGGAGTACAGAGAGAAGTATTATGCAGCCGGCCGTTTCCCCGGCGGCTTCACGAAGCGCGAGGGAAAGGCCAATGATGACGAGATACTGACATGCCGCCTCGTTGACCGCGCCCTGCGTCCTCTCTTCCCCAGCAACTATCATGCTGAGGTGTATGTGAACGTGATCCTCTTCTCTGCCGATGGTGTGGACATGCCCGATGCTCTGGCAGGCTTTGCCGCATCAGCAGCACTCGCTGCCAGCGACATACCCTTCGAGGGCCCCATCTCCGAGGTTCGCGTGGCACGCATTGACGGACAGTTCGTCATTGACCCCACGTGGCAGCAGCTGGAGCAGGCCGACATGGACCTGATGGTGGGTGCCACCGAGGAGAACATCATGATGGTCGAGGGTGAGATGAAGGAGGTGTCGGAGCAGGATCTGCTCGCTGCCCTCAAGGCTGCCCACGAGGCCATCAAGCCCATGTGCCGCCTGCAGAAGGAACTCTCAAAGGAGTTGGGCAAGGACGTGAAGCGCGAGTACTGCCACGAGGTGAACGACGAGGAACTGCGCCAGGCCGTGAAGGATGCCTGCTACCAGAAGGCTTACGACGTGACCAAGCAGGCTCTGGAGAAGCACGCACGTGCCGAGGCTTTCGAGGCCATCCGCGAGAACTACAAGGAGGAGTACGCCGCAGCACATGCCGACATGACTCCCGAGGAGCTGGAGGAGAAGAACGGACTCATCGACAGATACTATCATGATGTGGAGCGCGACGCGATGCGCCGTTGCGTGCTCGACGAGGGCATCCGCCTGGATGGCCGTAAGACCGACGAGATACGCCCCATCTGGTGCGAGGTGAGCCCGCTGCCCGGCCCTCACGGAAGTGCCATCTTCACTCGTGGAGAGACTCAGTCACTGGCAACCTGCACACTGGGCACCAAGACGGACGAGAAACTGGTGGACGATGTGCTCGTGCGTGAGTACCAGCGTTTCCTGCTGCACTACAACTTCCCTCCCTTCTCAACAGGCGAGGCAAAGGCCCAGCGTGGCGTAGGCCGCCGCGAGATTGGCCATGGCCATCTGGCTTGGCGTGGTCTGAAGGGGCAGATTCCCGAGGATTATCCCTATGTGATACGCGTGGTGAGCGACATTCTGGAGAGCAACGGTTCCTCATCCATGGCCTCCACTTGTGCTGGTTGCCTGGCCCTGATGGACGCTGGTGTGCCCATCAAGAACCCTGTGAGCGGCATCGCCATGGGTCTTATCAAAAACCCCGGAGAGGACAAGTATGCCGTGCTGAGCGACATCCTGGGCGATGAGGACCACCTGGGCGACATGGACTTCAAGACCACGGGCACCAAGAACGGACTTACTGCCACACAGATGGATATCAAGTGCGACGGCCTGTCCTACGAGATTCTCGAGAAGGCACTCATGCAGGCCAAGGCTGGTCGTGAGCACATCCTGGGCGAGATGATGAAGACCATCGACAAGCCTCGTGCCGAACTGAAGCCTCACGTGCCACGTATCGAGCAGATGACCATCCCCAAGGAGTTCATCGGTGCAGTGATTGGCCCGGGTGGAAAGATTATCCAGGGCATGCAGGAGGAGACCGGTGCCACCATCACCATCGACGAGGTGGATGGCGTGGGCAAGATACAGGTGAGCGGTCCCAACAAGGACACCATCGATGCTGCCATGGCCAAGATTAAGGCTATCGTGGCTATTCCCGAGGTGGGCGAGGTGTACGAGGGCACCGTGCGCAGCATCATGCCTTACGGCTGCTTCGTAGAGTTCATGCCTGGCAAGGACGGCCTGCTCCATATCAGTGAGATAGACTGGAAGCGTCTGGAGACTGTGGAAGAGGCTGGCATCAAGGAGGGTGACAAGCTCAAGGTTAAGCTCCTGGAGATTGATCCCAAGACTGGCAAGTTCAAGCTCTCACGCCGTGTGCTCATCGAGAAGCCCGAGGGATATGTGGAGCGCGAGCGTCGTCCCCGTCCCGAGCGTGGCGAGCGTCGTCCCCGCCCCGAGCGCGGTGAGCGTCGTCCCCGTCCCGAGCACAATGCCGAGAATGGGGCAGAGTGAGTAATGAGTGAATGGGGCTTCAGGCCCCGATGACTATAATGAAGGTGCGTGTCCAGCAGGATGCGCACCTTTTTACATTATGAAGAAGGGGGTGACCTTCTCTCCTGTCTCATTCGGGGGAAGGCGTTGGAACCTCGTCTCGAACCTCATGTGTGGCTCTCTGTTGGCAGGCAGGGTATGGAAACTGCTGGTGTGGTGCGCTGGCAGAAGGCATGCGGAATGTGTTGAGCAGAGCGGTGGGCGATGACGAATGATGCGTGTGATGATGGCCGGGAATGCGGGAGCAAGGTCAGAGGAAATGCAGAAATGAGATAGGTAAATGCTTGGTAATGGCGGTTGGGGAGAGTTTGAGGAGCAGACGATAACACAGATGTTGGATAGGGAGAGTGTTTTGTAATGGCGGTTGGGGTAGGGAAGTGGTGATTAGCGTTCCGTATATCTGGGATAGAGGAAGCGGGGGATGCCTATTGCCATGTAGGCTCTGGGGACGTGCCCCTTGGGCAGGGAGAGCAGGCGGGACACCTTGCCACGCGGCATGAAGCGCAATGCCGTCTGCACCAGACCCAGATACACCTGGCTCACCCCATGCGCCTCGGCCATGAGCGAGGCGTTCTGGTAGGCCAGGTTGCAGTCCTGCCATGAGAAGTCATATCCCGCTGGCGCACTGAACACAAGCACGCAGGATGCGTTGCAGCAGCACGGTGACTCGCCCGCCTCCCAACGCTCGCGGAACCGTTCCAGTTCGGGAGCCTCGCCATAGAGGTCAGGCAGGAGACGTTTCGTGAGGGGGCGCATGGGGCGGGACATCAGTACGCTGGCCAGGCGCAGGAAGAAGCGCATCACCACGCGCTCCAGTTCCACTATCTGCTCGCCCTCCAGCACCGTCACGCGCACCCGCCTCGTGTTCTCTGCCGTGGGCGCATAGCGGGCGGCCTCCAGCAGGTCATCCAGGATGTCCTGGGGCACGGGACAGGTGGTGATGGTGCGGTTGGAACGTCTGGCACGCAGCAGTTCCATCAGGCTCTCGGGCGAGGGCAGCATCTCGCGACGCACTGTATGCACCCGCTCGGGTGGGAACAGCGAGTGTCGCAGCGCGCCCGTCTCGCACACGTCCATGCAGTGGCCGCAGCCAATGCACTGCTCGGGACGGCAGGCCAGCGGCATCCGCTCCTCCGTCCACTCCAGCACCGATGCCGGGCACACCTGCACGCAGCGGCGGCAGTGGCGGCACAGGGCGGCATCCACACCTATGTTGATTGCCTTGTCGTTCATGTCATGTGAGTCGTGTGAGGGGATTGGGGTCAGAGGTACTTGATGTCGTCATCGGAGTTCTCGGGTGTCAGCACCACTGGGTAGTCCCTCACAAATTTGGCGAGTGCGGCAGCGCACAGCAGCACCGAGAGGGCCGCCACCACCAGCGCAATGGGGTCTCCCCCCATCCACTCGCTCATCGAGAATGTGTTGGCAGCGTCACCCATGACCCAGAACTGTGCCACGCAGAAGAGGTTGTTGGCCATGTGCAGCAGGATGGGCAGCACGATGTTGCCCGTCTTCCAGTACACTACGCCCAGCATCAGACCTATGATGGTGGCTGCAGGTATCTGTGCGGGATTGCCGTGAATCAGGCCAAAGGCGAGTGCCGAGATGAGGATGGCCTTCCAGGGCGCGACCTTCTGCAGGAGCATTTCACCCAGCAGTGCCTCGCGGAAGACGGCTTCCTCCACCACGGGCCCCAGCACCCCCACGGCCAGCACGCCAGGCACGCTGTCCATGAGTCCCACGAGGTCATCCCCTGTCCAGTCGGGCAGGCTGAGGCGTTCACAGAGCAGGTTGACGGCCAGGACTCCCGCGATGCAGCCTATGATGGCGGCAGGTGTCTTGTGCCACTGCACGTCATGCACATCAAAAGCCTTAGGCCAGCGCAGGCAGGAGAGTGGCTTGACCAGCAGCAGGAGCGTGGCGAGGCCCGAGATAATCATGATTGCAGACATCTCGCCAACCATCATCTGGGGCATCATCTCGGGGAACGAACTGAGGGAGAATATGCTCTCACCGGTCTTTCTGGCTTGCTCGCACATGCAGAAAAACACGACGGCCAGCATCACGAACAGCGATGTGACACCTTGTGTGACCACGAACAATAGTACCGCCAGCAGCGGTCTCAGATATTTGCTCATCTTTCGCCTATGTATTACTTGGGTGTAAAATTACGATATTCTGCCGAGATATGCCTGTTTGCAGTCACTTTTTCTTACACTTGCGGCACGCTTCGTGCATTTGTGTGGCCATTTGGCGTGTTTCCCACAGCGTGTCACACTGTTTTTGACAGATGGATATATACGATTGAAGCCCAGGTGTTCCTGGGCTTCAACTGTGTCTCGTTCTGTGGGGCAATGTCCCTGTCAGGCCTCTTTGTCCTCCCTTATCAACTGGAGCAGACGTTCCACGGCCTCCTCCTCGGGGATGTTCTTCTCCACACACACCTTGCCCCTGTAGAGTGACACCTTGTGCCTGGCCGCTCCCACATAGCCATAGTCGGCATCGGCCATCTCGCCCGGGCCATTGACGATGCACCCCATGATGGCTATCTTGAGCGTGTTGAGGCGGGGCGTGGTCTTGGTAGCCTCATGCACCGCAGCCTTGATGCGCGCGATGGTTCCCTGCAAGTCATAGAGCGTGCGCCCGCATCCTGGGCAGGAGATAAACTCGGTGTGGGTGAAGCGCACACGTGCAGCCTGCAGGATGCTGTCGGCCAGGTGTGGCTGTGGCACCCCCTTGTTGGTCACCACGAGGTCGGTGGCGCGGCCGTCTATCAGCGGTGCGCCGGCAGCCATGGCCGCCTTGAGCATGAGGTCCTCGGCATCGTCCTCGTCCAGCGAGAGCGTCATCACCCCATCCACGATGGGAGCGGTGCGGCGCAGGCGGGCACATTCGGGGATAAGCTCCACCAGTTTGCGTGCCACGGGTATCTCACACTCAGGCTCCTCGGAGAGCGACACACGTATGGTGTCACCCAGTCCCTCGGTCAGCAGCGCGCCTATACCCACGGCACTGCGCACCCGTCCGTCCTCGCCCTCGCCAGCCTCGGTGACCCCCAGGTGCAGGGGAAAGTGCATGTCCTCGCGGTCCATGGCCTGTACCAGGAGCCGCACCGAATGCACCATCACCACCGTGTTGCTGGCCTTGATGCTCAGCACGACATCGCTGAAACCTGCCTTGCGGCACACGCGCAGGAACTCCATGCAGGACTCCACGATGCCCTCGGGCGTGTCGCCAAAGCGCGACATGATGCGGTCAGAGAGCGATCCGTGGTTCACTCCAATGCGCACAGCAGTGTGGTGAGCCTTGCAGATGTCCAGGAAGGGCAGCAGCCGTGCCTCTATCTTCCGCACCTCCTCGGCATACTCAGCGTCGCTGTAGGACAGTTTCTTGAAGGTGCGTGCGGGATCGACATAGTTGCCGGGGTTGATGCGCACCTTCTCGCAGCATGTGGCAGCCACATCAGCCACGGCGGGATTGAAGTGCACGTCGGCCACCAGGGGTGTCATGATGCCCTCTGCCCTCAGTCGTTCCCTGATGCGTGCCAGGTTCTCTGCCTCCCGTGTGCCCTGTGTGGTGAGCCTCACAAGTTCTCCCCCGGCGGCGATGATGCGCTTGGCCTGTGCCACGCATGCCTCGGTGTCATTGGTGTCGGTGGTGGTCATCGACTGCACCCTGATGGGGTTGTCGCCCCCGATGCCCGTCTGTCCCACCCTGGCCACGCTGCTCCGGCGGCGTGCGTAGGGACGCTCCGGCTGCTGGGTGGCCTGGTTGTCACGGTTGATGTCTGCCATGGTCTTGGGTGTCTTGTGCGTTTCAGTTACACTTGTAGTCGTACTTCAGTTCGGCCAGGTCATGGTTGGCCTTGGCAATCTTTGCCCCCAGCCCTTCCTTGTAGGCCTGCAGCCTGTTGGCCACCTTGCCGTCAGTGAGGGCCAGCATCTCCATGGCCAGGATGGCCGCATTGAGCGAGGCGTTCACTCCCACCGTGGCCACGGGTATACCGGGAGGCATCTGTATGATGGACAGCATGGCGTCCAGTCCGTCCAGCATGCCCTTGACAGGCACCCCGATGACGGGCAGTGTGGTGCTGGCGGCGATGACCCCGGGCAGGGCCGCTGCCATGCCTGCAGCCGCGATTATCACCTTGATGCCCCGCTCCTTGGCCGAGCGTGCGAACACCTCCACGTCATCCGGCGTGCGGTGGGCCGACAGGGCATTTACCTCAAAGGGTATCTCCTGTTCGTTCAGGAAGGCGAGTGCCTTCTCCATGACGGGCAGGTCACTTGTGCTGCCCATGATTACACTTACAATGGGTTTCATCTATCTTGGTCTTTAAGTCAGTTCTCTTTCCTTCCGTGTGGCAGTCCTCGTCCTGTGGCAGAGGGCTCACATCAGTCGTATGCCCGAGTAGCCGCACAGCACCCCCAGCATTGTGCCCGCCAGCACCTGCCACAGCGTGTGCTGGCGCAGCAGCGTGCGGCTGGTCATCACCAGTCCGCACAGCAGGATGCATCCGCACAGCCACCACACGGGATTGAATCCGAAGAGTTGTGCGTAGGCTATCAGCGCGCCAGTCACGGCCCCTGCTCCCGCCGAGTGCATGCTCACCTTCCAGCGCAGGTTGACCAGCAGGCACACGCACTGCACCAGCAGGCTCACGGCCAGGATGGCCAGCATGAAGCGTGGCAGATGTATGCTGCGCATGATGAACATGCAGCACAGGTAGCAGCACAGGTGTATGGCATAGGGCACCATGCGCTTCTCGCGGTGCCGCAGCTCATGGGTGTCCCATCCCCTCAGGCGCCGGTAGGCGTGGGTACACGCCGTGGGCAGTAGCACGGTGAAGAGGTACACCATGGCCAGCACCCACAACTTGAACACCCAGGGAAAGATGCTCATGTAGGTGAAGGCAAACAGGATGATAAATCCCACCAGGGGATAGTAGGCGGGGCGGAAGAGTGCCGAGAGCACTCTCGCTATGATGATTACAGTCTTCATCTTCTCATTCTGGCCGATGGTATGCCCATCAGCCCACGGTATTTGGCCACGGTGCGGCGTGCTATGGGGAAGCCCTCCTGGGCCATGAGCTCGGTCAGCCGCTCGTCGCTCAGCGGCTTGGACTTGTCCTCGCTGTCCACCAGCGCGCGCAGGCGGTCCATCACCGTGCGCTGGGTCACCTCGCCGCTGCCGTCGGCGCTGACGCTCTTGCGCTGGAAGAACCAGCGCAGCGGGTAGATGCCGAAACTCGTCTGCACATACTTGCTGTTGCTCACGCGGCTGATGGTGCTGATGTCATAGCCTGTGGCCCGTGCGATGTCGTCGAGCACCATGGGGCGCAGCAGGCTCTCGTCACCCTCAAGGAAGAAGGGCCGCTGCCACTGGATGATGGCTTGCATGGTGCGTATCATGGTCTCCCGCCGCTGCAGCAGGGCCTGTATGAACATCTTGCCGCGCTCCACATACCGGCGCGTGAAGCGCATGTCCTCCATCTCAGAGCGGCTCAGCGTGCGACCGCCCCGGTGGTCATAGGCGGCCAGCTTGGCCGTGGCATCCTCACTGATGGTCAGTGTGGGCATGTCGCCCTCGTTGAGCGTCATGGTGATGTGTCCGTCGGTGTCGGTCTCCACAATGAAGTCGGGCGTGACATGCTGGCACTCCGCCCCGTCGCGCTCGCCCAGGGAGGAGCCCGGATGCGGGTCCAGGCGCAGTATCTCGCGCTTGACTCCCTCGATGGTGCGCTCGTCCAGGTGCAGCCGCTGTCCTATCTTGTCCCACCGCTTGTGCAGGAAGTCGTCATAGCACAGGCGCAGCACCTCGCTGGCCTCCTTGCGGAAGCGCACCCTGGGGGTGCGTGCAATCTGCAGCAGCAGGCACTCCTGCAGCGAGCGCGCGCCGATGCCTGGCGGGTCAAACTGCCACAGGACATGCAGCATCTGCTCCAGCTCGTGGCTGTCGGTGGCTATGCCCTGGTATATCTCTGCCTCGTCGGCCAGCTGGTCGAGTGACTTGGGCAGCATGCCGTCCTCGCTGAGCGAGCCTATCAGGTACTCCAGCACCTGCTCCTGGTGGGGTGTGAGCTCATATTCGTGTATCTGGTCTTTCAGATGGTCGTAGAAGGAGAGTGTCGAGCGGTAATCGACATTCTCGGGGCGGTTGGCCCCTGTGGCGTTGCCCAGCAGGTGGTCGGGGATGTCATCCTCTGACCCATAGTCGCCCATGCGCTCGTCGGCAGGCGCGCCTTCCCCACTCTCCTGCAGGCCAGCGTCATCGCCGCTGTCCCCAGTGGGCGCGGTGTCGTCCCCCTCGTTGCTGGACTTCTCCAGCCAGGGGTTCTCCATGCACTCGTTCTCCACCCTCTGGCGAAGGGCGTCCACAGGCATCTCTGTCAGCCTGGCCAGGAGCACCTGCTGCGGCACCTGTGTCTGCACCTGCACCTGCTGCTGGCTTTGTTGCTGGCTAAGTACGTTCTTCTGCTCCATAATACAGGTGCAAAGTTACGATATAAAAGTGGAACGTGCCGCTGTGCTCCAGCCGAAAATCACTGCACTCCCACGCTGAGGATGCTGATGCTGAAGGGCGGCACGGCGAAATGCACGGTGCTGCCGTCCTGCTCCACCTGGGTCTCCACCTCGGTGGGCGACACGCGCAGGGGGTCCTGCATCGTGTTCTCGTCCGTCCCCTTGTCGGCAGCCAGGCGTGTGATGGTGGCCTTGGTAGCCCGTCCGCCTGTGATGTGCAGCGTGCCGTCAGTGGCCGCGCTGCCCAGGTTGACCACCTTGGTGTAGAGCGTGCCGCTGCGCTCGTCGAGCGTGCTGGTGGAGTAGATGCCGCGCATCTCGCCCCCGGTGAGCACCCCCTGGCACCACACCTGCCCATCTACCAGGCAGGTCACGCTGTCGCGGTCCACATCGACCTGCAGCGTGTGCCACACACCGTCCTCTATCCTGCTGGGCCGCTCACCAGGCATCTTCTCCTTTTGCCCGCCGGCGGTCTGCTCGATGGCACTCTGCGTGTTGCCCCATCCGCCCACGTTGAACCAGCTGTAGTTCTGCCTGTCGGCATAGTCAAAGAGCACCAGGAAAGCCTCGTCCCCGCCGTCCTTGCGAGCCTCCACGCGCCAGGAGTAGCGGTCGCCCCTTATCGACACGGGGCACAGGCGTGCCGTGCCCTGGGCCATGGAGCGCTGGGCGAATGCCCCGCCGTCGGTGCTCCACTCGCCCCCCTGCTTGGGGAAGGCCAGTGCCCACGCCCGTCCGGCCTCCGCCTCCAGCGTGTCGCCATCGACGATGACCTGTGCGTTGCGGAACGATGCCTGTGTGCTCCAGGTGCCCACGCCCACCTGCACGGGATGCCTGCGCCTCATGCCCTGGGGGCGGGGCAGGCTCCACTGCAGCCGGCTGCCCACCACGCGGGTGCCCACATGGGTGGGGAAGAGCTGCTGTACCCAGTAACTGGGCGTGCCGAAGGCCTGTGCGCTGTTGAAGCGTATCATGTCGGGGTGCCACTGGCTGTGGTTCTCGTTGATGAAGATGGGCGCATAACTGCTCATGCGCACGATGTCGGAGTTGTTCTCCATGCCCATCATGAACACGGCCTCGCCCAGCGCGGCGTTCATGTTGCCGTTCTGCCCGAAGTTCTGCGTCACGGCATACTCGCCCGGATAGATGACAGGCCCCTGGCGGTCATAATGGTCAAAGCGGTGGTACTGCCCCACGAACCACTGCGGCGAGCGGTAATAGTGCTCGTCCAGAATATCTACGGGATGGCTGTTGCGCCAGGTGGGCGCGTCGGTGCCCCAACTCTCGACGTTGCCGATACACTGCACCTGGGGGAAGCGTGCCTTGATGGCATCGCGGAACATGCGGTATCGCTCGGGGTAGTGGTCACTCTGGTCGCTGTTGTCCTCCATGTGGTAGTTGTAGTTCTCGTTGCCTATCTCCACGTAGGCTATGTTGAAGGGGGCGGGATGTCCGTTCTCTGCGCGCATCTTGCCATAGCGGCTCGTCACCGGCCCGTTGGCATACTCCAGCGCGCCCAGGCACTCGTCTATCCAGCCCTGCAGGCTGTCGAGCGGCGTGCATCCGCCGTGCCAGATGCCCACGTTGACCACATACAGGGGCTTCGCGCCCAGGTCTTCGCACAGTTGCAGGTACTCGTGGAAGCCCAGTCCGTCGGTCGTGGGGTAGCCCCAGTTGGCGTTCATGTGTCCCGGCCTGCGCTCGATGGGGCCCACGGTGCGCTCCCAGTGCCAGGCGTTCTCGGGCCTGATGTTGCCCTCCACCACGCATCCGCCGGGGAAGCGCATGAATGCGGGGTGCAGTGCCTCCAGCATCCCGGCCAGGTCACGCCGGCATCCGTTGGGGCGGTCCTTGAAGGTGGGCGGAAACAGGCTCACCACATCCAGCACCATCGTGCAGGGCTTCTCGGCCGTGAGTGTGAACTCGGCCTGCGGGTCGTTGCCCTCGGCAGTGATCACCGCCTCCAGCCTGCGCCACTTCCGGCCCACCTTTCCCCGCAGCTCGGTGCTGCCCAGGGTGGTGCCGTCCTGCCCCCTCAGGCTGGCGGTGAGCCGCCCTGGCTTGCCCTGCTCGCAGCGCACCCACAGCGACAGGCGGTACTGCGTGCCGCGTGTCACCCCCATGCCCCAGTAGCCGGTGTTGCGCACGCCGCCTCCCGCCTGCTCGACACGCACTCTCAGCGCCTGCCTCTGCACCTCGTTGAGCATGCCCTCACGGCACAACTCCAACTGGCTCTGCAGGGGCTCCCATCCGTCGGGGACTGTGTCAGAGAACTCCATCGAGCGGTTGCGTATGAGTTCGGCATAGAGGCCGCCGTCGGCTGCATGGTTGATGTCCTCAAAGAAGATGCCATAGAGCGTGGGGCTCACCTGGGCACGCTTGTCGGCCAGGTCAACCTCCACATTCACCTGCGCGGCCATGGGGGGCGCCAGGCAGAGCGCAGCCATGAGGGCTGCCTTGATGCGATGTCTCATGTTTGTGGTCCTTTAGGTGTGGGTGTCCCAGGGGGTGGGCATGCCTGCCGGCATCCTGGAACCCTCATGGCAAAGTTAAAGAAACTTGATGGCACGGGCAAGAAAGCAAGAAGGAATTTAATTTTGAATTAGGAATTATGAATTTTGAATAGCCCTTCCTCTTCTTCCCTGGCCTGGGGCTTGTTCTATGGTCACGGCTTGCTCGCCCCCGCTCCCCGCTCCTCCAAGGAGTAGGGAAAGTCCATTCGTGAGCCAGTGAAAGCCCATTCAAAATTCTTAATTCTTAATTCAAAATTCCCCTCCAGCGTCTTCCTCCGCCCGCTCCCCGCTCCTCCAAGAACCAGTGAAAGCCCATTCAAAATTCTTAATTCTTAATTCAAAATTATCTCCCAGTGCCGTGCGTCACCGTCCAACCCAAGGCTGGACGGTCATCGCATCGGGGTGCATGTGCCATCGCAGCGCGCTGCATCGACCGTCCAGCCTTGGGTTAGACGGTGGCGCGCCACGCTCCCCTCCTTGCTGCCAAGAGCACGCTTCCCATCCCGCACCAGGCCGCGCAGACCAGGGGAGAGTGCCGTGAGGAACGGCCAGGCCCACTTTTGTGCGCATGCCGCTTGCCTGTGTGGCAAAAATCATGTAAATTTGTGAGTATATATAGTAAATTCTCCGATTATGAGCAAGCCAACTGACATCTCACGCAGGGACTTCCTGCGTGCCACCGCCATGGGTGTGGCTGCCGCTGCCATGCCCGCCCCGCTGCTGGCAGGGGGCAGGACACAGGGAGCCACGTCCACGCTGAGGGGCAAGTCATCCTTCACCATGTGGCAAATTCCTTCGCACAACAATGACATAGGCAACTCCTATGTGTTCCGCACGCACAAGGGCCGTATCATCGTGATGGATGGCGGCAAGCCTGTGGAGAGCTACTTCCTGCGCGGCTTTGTGGGGGCCATGGGAGGCGAGGTGGAGGCGTGGTTCATATCCCACCCCCACGATGACCACATGGGCGCGCTGAGCGACATCCTGCGTGACACGCAGGACCTGCGCATCAAGCACATCTATCACTCGCGCATGCCCGAGGCTGTCATCAAGGGCGAGCCGCAGGCCGACCCCATCTGCCGGGAGTTCTACGCGCGGATGGAGGCCGCAAGGGGTATCGAGGTGACCGACATACAGGAGCCGGGCGAGACATTCTGCTACGACGGCATGAACCTGCAGATACTGGGCGTGGCCAACGACTTCACCACCAACCCCTACAACAACTCGTCGATGGTCATGCGGGTGTGGGACAAGCGCAAGAGCATCACATTCCTGGGTGACGCGGGCATCGAGTGCGGCGACAAGGTGCTGCACGGCCCTTACGGCGACAGGCTCGACTGCGACTACCTGCAGATGGCTCACCATGGGCAGAGGGGATGCAGCGAGGAGTTCTACCGCAGCGTGAAGTTCCGCGCCTGCCTGTGGCCCACACCGCTGTGGGTGTGGAACAACGACCAGGGCAAGGGCTACAACACGGGCATACTGGAGACCTGCAACACTCGCCTGTGGATTGACCGCCTGGGCATCAGGGAGCACCATGTGACCTGCACCGACGGCCTGTGGCAACTGGACTGAAATAGGAACAGGATATCTGCTATGGATTATATCATTTAATTAAGAACAACTACTTACTAGGACTATAAGAACGAAGAAATGAAGAAACTCTGTCTCACGGCGGCCCTGCTACTGACGGCCGCTGCTGCTATGGCGCAGGACCATCTGCCACCTGTGTTCGGGGCCGACACGGCCCTCTTCCGCAAGGACATCCTCACACGCTCCTACATGACACCCAAGCGGGTGTTCTGGACGAGCAGCCCATCCTCGGTGCAGAACGCTGACCTGCTGCTCAAGCCCAATACCGGGCAGGCCGACATCTTCGGCCAGGGCATGTGCCGCCTGGTGAACAACGGCGATGACCGCGCCAGCCTTATCCTGGACTTCGGGCGCGAGCTGCACGGCGGACTGAAACTGGTCATCAGCAGTTGCACGCCACTCACCACACCCCAGGTAAGGCTACGCTTCGGCGAGTCGGTGAGCGAGACGTGCTCGGAACTGAACACCACCAAGTCTATCGCTGAGACGGGCAGTGTGGCCGACGTGAACCTGAAGGCCAACACCGCCACCAACGACCACGCCATACGCGACATGGTGCTCACCGTGCCCTTCTATGGCCAAATGGAGGTGGGCAGCACCGGCTACCGCTTCGTGCGCATCGACCTGCTCACGCCTGGCCAGACCATCAACCTCAAGGAGGCCACGGCCATCCTGCGCTATCGTGACATCCCCTACCTGGGCGAGTTCCGCTGCTCGGACCAGAGGCTGAACGACATCTGGATGACGGGAGCCTACACGGTACACCTCAACATGCAGGAATACATCTGGGACGGTGTGAAGCGTGACCGCCTGGTGTGGCTGGGAGACATGCACCCCGAGACGAGCACCATCAGCAACGTGTTCGGCGACAACGAGAGTTTCTATGCCAGCATGGACCTCGCCTGCAAGCAATACCCGCTGCCCGCATGGATCAACGACATGAGCGCCTACTCGCTCTGGTACCTCATCATACAGCATGACTGGTACATGAGGTTTGGTCACAAGGACTATCTCGAGAAGCACCGCGACTACATCCTGGGGCTTGTGGACCAGATAGACAAACTCATCGACCAGAATGGCAATGATGCCATGGGGGCACACTTCCTGGACTGGCCCAGCAGCCCCAACACCGAGGGCGTGGACGCGGGCTACCACGCGCTGCTGGTGTGGGCCATGAAGGACGCGGCCCAGATGAGTGCCCTGCTGGGTGACGAGGCGCGCGTGCAGAAGTGCCGTGACGTGGTGGCCAGGCTTGAGAGGAAGAGCGTGAACCCCAACGGACTGAAGCAGGCCGCCGCGCTGATGGCCATTGCGGGACTGATGAAGCCCGACAAGGCATGCCGTGACTATGTGGCCGTGGGCGGGCCCAAGGGATTCTCCACCTTCTACGGATACTACATGCTGGAGGCTCTGGCCATGGACGGACGCTATGAGGAGGCCATGGACATCATCAGCCAGTACTGGGGCGGCATGCTCGACATGGGAGCGACCACCTTCTGGGAGGACTTTGACCTGGAGTGGACAAAGAACGCCGGGCGCATCGACGACTTCGTGCCCAAGGGCAAGAAGGACATCCATGGCGACTTCGGAGCGTACTGCTACCCTGGCTTCCGGCACAGCTTCTGCCACGGATGGGCCAGCGGCCCCACGGCATGGATGAGCACGCATGTGCTGGGCGTGGAGGTGCTGGAGCCCGGATGCAAGCGGGTGCGCGTCACACCGCACCTGGGCAGGCTACAGTGGGCCGAGGGCACGTTCCCCACTCCCTATGGGCAGATAAGCATCCGCCACGAGCGCAAGCCCGACGGCACGGTGAAGTCCACCATCAAGGCTCCTAAGGGAGTGAAGGTGGTGAAGTGAGCCGCAGGACACCCATATATATAATGTATAGACACACATTACTAACCCTTATATAAGTAGCAAACAATGAAAAGAAACCTCCTCCTTATGGTGGCTTCTCTCTTTGCCGCAACCCTGATGGCACTGCCCAGGGCCGAGTATCCGCGTCCCCAGTTTGAGCGGCAGGACTGGGTCAACCTCAATGGTGACTGGACCTACACGTTTGACTTCGTGGGGTCGGGCATGGAGAAGAACCTGCACCAGAGCCAGGGCTTCGACGGAAAGATTACCGTTCCCTTCTGCCCCGAGAGCAAACTCTCGGGCGTGGGCTACACCGACTTCATCAACAACATCTGGTACCAGCGCAGCATCACCATGCCCCAGGCATGGGCGGGCAAGCGCGTGCGGCTGAACTTCGGGGCTGTGTATTACAACTCCGAGATATTCATCGACGGCCGTCTGGCGGGCCGCCACTTCGGCGGCAGCACCTCGTTTGCCATCGACATCACTCCCTTTGTGGCCGATGGCAAGGCGCACTCGCTGGTGGTACACGCCTACAGCGACACACGCACCAACCTGCAGCCCGCAGGCAAGCAGAACGTGCGCCTGTCGCAGTTTGAGTGCATGTACACGCGCTGCACGGGCATCTGGCAGACAGTGTGGATGGAGCCGGTGGATGCCTGTGGACTGGAGAGGGCACAGGTGGTGACGGACATCGACCAGAGTCAGGTCATCGTGCATCCCACCTTCTACAGCGAGGGCGGTGCCACGCTCACCGTGACCCTGAGTGACGGCAAGAAGGCCGTGGCCACCCGCACAGTGCCCGCGCAGAACAGCAGCACCATCGTGCTGCCTGTCAAGAAGGCGCGCCTGTGGAGCCCCGCTGACCCCTATCTGTACAGTCTGACCTATGAGGTGAAGGATGCCGCAGGCAAGACGGTGGACCGGGTGAGCAGTTATGTGGGCATGCGCAAGATACATGTCCAGGGCAACAGGGTGTATCTCAACAACGAGCTCTTCTACCAGCGTCTGGTGCTCGACCAGGGCTTCTACCCCGACGGCATCTGGACGGCTCCCTCTGACGAGGCTCTCCGTCACGACATCGAACTCTCGCAGCAGGCTGGCTTCAATGGCGCGCGCCTGCACCAGAAGGTGTTTGAGGAGCGTTTCCATTACTGGGCTGACAAACTGGGTTACATCACCTGGGGCGAGGCTCCATCCTGGGGCATGGATGCCAACAACCCCGAGGTGGCGCGCAACTTCCTCACCGAGTGGAGCGAGGAAATCGTGCGTGACCGCAACCATCCCAGCATCGTGACCTGGACACCGATGAATGAGGAGTGGTGGCCCGACCGCGTGCAGTTCCCCCGCTTCGTCTCTGACGTGTATGACCTCACCAAGGCTCTGGACCCCACACGTCCCGTGTGCGACGTGAGCGGAGGTGTGCACATCAAGACGGACATCTGGACGACACACAACTATGAGCAGGACCCCAAGAAGCTGAAGGACATCATCTACAATGGCAGCCGCTGGTTCCAGACACCCAACAATGCCGTCTCCTTCCCCCAGCGCAACGTGGGCTTCAACCGCCACACAGACACCAACCTGTATGACTTCCCCACCTATGAGAAGCCCGACAAGCCTTATCTGATTGACGAGGTGGGCGGCATCAAGTGGGTGAAGGGCCAGGATGCCCAGACTGGCAATGACACCAACAAGTCATGGGGCTACGGCGAACCTCCCCACTCACTGGAGGAGTTCTATGCCCGCCTGGAGGGCCAGATAGATGCCCTGATGGAAATCTCGGACAACGTGTGGGGCTATTGCTACACGCAGCTGACGGATGTGGAGCAGGAGCAGAACGGCATCTACTACTATGACCGCAGCAGCAAGTTTGACATGAAGCGCATCCACGCCATCTTCAGCAAGAAGCCTGCCGCCAGCAAGCAGTAAGGAACATCACCGCCTGTCCTGGCCAAGTGCCAGGCAGGCGGTGAGCATAAAAACGCCATCGGGGCGAACTTCGTAATGAGTCGAAGTTCGCCCCGATGGCGTTCCTGTCCAGATGTGCGTCACTCTCCCCCCGGTGAGGCAGGGCGGAGTCCACCGTCACTTCTCTGCTGAAGCAGCCTGCGTGTGTCCTCGATGATGCTGAAGAGCTCGTCGAGAGTGTCGGCGCGCAGCATGCGTATGCGTGTCTCGCGGAAGTCGGGGATGCCCTTGAAGATTGGTGTGGCGGCCAGGTGGCGGCGCACATGCAGGATGCCGCGGTACTCGCCTATGCGCTGTACCGACTCGCTGGCCTGCTGCTTGAGGATGTCTATCTTGTCATCCAGGCTCAGGGGAGCCTCGGGGTGCAGTATCTCATGGAATATCCATGGACGGCCAAAGGTGGCGCGCCCTATCATCACTGCATCCACCCCATAGCGGTCAAAAGCTTGCCTGGCCTGCTGGGCCGAGCAGATGTCGCCATTGCCAATGACAGGGATGCGCATCAGAGGGTGGTTCTTGACCTGCCCGATGAGCGTCCAGTCGGCCTCGCCAGTGTACATCTGGGCCCTGGTGCGCCCATGCAGGGTGAGTGCCTGCACGCCGCAGTCCTGCAGGCGCAGGGCCAGGTCAACGATGAAGGGTGTCCCATCGGGCAAGTAGAGCGACTGCTCGTCCCATCCCAGGCGCGTCTTCACGGTGACAGGAGTGCCAGGCACGGCATCCACCACTGCCCGCGTGACAGCCAGCAACTGGGGCACGTCGCGCAGCATGCCGCTTCCCGCTCCTCGTCCGGCCACCTTCTTCACCGGGCAGCCGAAGTTGATGTCGAGCACATCGGGGTGTGCCTGCTCCACGACAATGCGTGCCGCCTGGGCCATCGCCTCGCAGTCCTTGCCATAGATCTGCACAGCCACAGGACGCTCCTCGGGGCACACGGCCAGTTTCTCCAGGCTGCGGTTGACCATGCGCACCAGCGCGTCGCATGACACAAACTCAGAATATACCATGGCCGCCCCCATGCGCCGGCACAGCAGGCGGAACCCAATGTCGGTCACATCCTCCATGGGAGCCAGCAGCAGTGGCCTCTCTCCCAGGTCAACGCTGCCTATCCTCATGCCTCGCCGCTGGCTTTGGCCTGGAATGCCAGGGCGTAGAGCTTCATCTGCTTGAGCATGGCCAGCAGACCGTTGCTGCGTGTGGGCGACAGGTGCTCGCGCAGTCCGATGCGGTCGATGAAGTAGAGGTCGGCCGCCAGTATCTCTGCGGGCGTGTGGTCAGAGAGCACGCGCACCAGCAGGGCCACGATGCCCTTCACGATGAGCGCGTCGCTCTCGGCCTGGAAGTGCAGCAGGCCATTCACCATATCGGCCTGCAGCCACACGCGGCTCTGGCATCCGTCGATGAGGTTCTGCTCTGTCTTGTACTTGTCATCCAGTGGGGGCTGGCTGCTGCCCAGGTCTATGAGCAACTGGTAGCGGTCCATCCAGTCATCGAAGTCTGAGAACTCCTCGATGATTTCGTCTTGTATCTCGTTTATGGTCATTCTTCTGCGTTGTCGTTATAGATGAGTTGTGTAAGAGTCTGCCCGACGGCCTTGAGCACCTTGGGGTCTATGTTGTCGGGAGTGTCCTGTAGCGTGTGCCAGGTAGGGCCGAAGTTGCTGGGCCCGTCAGTGAAGTAGGGCACGATGTCCAGGCAGGGAACACGCGCGATGCGGTTGACATTCACATGGTCGTCAATGAGGTAACCGCCATCGGTGAGCGGGAAGAAGTGCCCGTAGCCCAGTTGTATGGCCAGATGCCAGAGCAGTTCGACCACCGGTTGGGCATACTGCATGCTCACCTGCTCGCGGGCAAAGGTGCAGCCCTGGCCACCCACCATGTCAAGCAGAACGCCATAGCGTGCCTTGTAGCCAGCCTCCTGGGCTTGCTGTGCCCAGTATTGCGAGCCCAGGCACCAGGTCTCGCGCTCGTCGTCAGGGTCTTTGCCCCACTGGGGTGTGCCAGCGTCCTCGGCATCGAAGCACACAAAGTCGATACCCGTGCGTATGGGCTGCTGCTGCAGCAGGCGGCAGAGCTCGAGCAGGACAGCCACTCCGCTGGCTCCATCATTGGCAGCCGGCACGGGAGTGCGCCAGTTCTTCTCGTCGGGGTCATTGTCTGCCCAGGGACGGCTGTCCCAGTGGGCGCAGAGGAGGATGCGGTCGAGTGACTTGGGATTGACACTCGCGATGATGTTGCGTGCGGGCACCTGGGTACCGTCATACAGGGTGACGCTGCACTTCTGCTCTGTCACCGTGGCCCCATACTGGCGGAAGCGTGATGCGATGAAGTTGCCACACTGCTGGGCCGCTTCGGTGCCCATGACCCTTGGCCCGAAGTTGCACTGGGTGCGGATGTGCGCCATGGCACTGTCCTCCTGGAACTCCGGGCAGGGAGCCAGCGCGATGGTGTCGGCCCCGCTCCCGCTCTTGCCCGAATGGCCTCCGCAGGCCGAGAGCCCTGCTGACAGGCAGAGGGCCACAGCGGAAGCCGCAAACATGAAAGTGTGTCTCATATCAGTAATGTTTTCTTGCCTAATATATTCCTTGTTATAACCTCGTTCATAGTGTGGCCGCAGCCTGCACCTCCCGCATGACACGCAGGAAGTTGCCTCCCCAGATGCCCTGCAGGTCATGCTCTGAATAGTGTCGGCGCAGGAGTTCGCGCGTGAAGCCGATGAGCTCGGAGGCATCCTTGAGCCCCCGCACACCGCCGTCCCCGTCAAAGTCCGTGCCGATGCCCACGTGCTCGGGCCCCATCACCTCGATCATGTGGTGCAGGTGCTCCAGTGCGTCCAGGATGGTGGCCTCGCCCTGCTGGCGCAGGAAGCCGTGGTACAGGGTGACTTGTGCCACACCGCCCTTGCTGGCAAGGGCACGCATCTGCTCGTCTGTCAGGTTGCGTGGATGAGGGCACAGGGCGCGACTGCTGCTGTGACTGCACACGATGGGCGCGCTACTCAGTTCCAGCGCATCGTAGAACGACGACTCGGCAGCGTGGCTCAGGTCAACCATCATGCCCAGTTCGTTCATCCGCGTAACCACATTACGGCCAAAGGCACTCAGCCCGCCATGCTCGGCACAGCCGCGCGCCGAGTCGCAGATATCATTGTCGCCATTGTGGCAGAGCGTCATATATACGACTCCCATGTGGCGGAAGTGGTTGAGCAGAGCGATGTCATGGCCTATGGCGTAACCGTTCTCGATACCCCGCATGATGGCTTTGATGCCCTGTGCCTTCAGCCTGTCGATGTCATCCGGCGTGCATGCCAGGCGCACCAGGTCGGGATGGGCCAGGGTGAGAGCCTCGATCTGGTCCAGTTTCTTCTGCGCGAGAGCCAGTGCCTGACTGTTTCCCTCAGGCGTGCGCTCCCCCTGTGGGATGTAGGCCACCATGATGGAGGCATCCAGGTGGCCGTCTGTCATCTTGGGCAAATCGACCAGCACACGGTCAGTGCGTGTGGTGAACATGTGGTTGACATCCTCCTGGCTGTCCGTGAAGAACATGGGAGTGTCGCAATGGCTGTCCAGTGTGACATGCCTGTCATGGAACAGCCTGGCCTTGCGGAAGAGCGTGGCCTCCCTCACAAGCCACCCGAAGAGGGCACCCATAGCGGGCGTGTCCTGGTGGGTGAAGAAGGATTCTGGATGCCACTGGACACCCAGGATGGGCTTCATCTCCGTGCTCTCCACCGCCTCGATGATGCCGTCGGAGGAGTGGGCGACAGCCTTGAGCAACGCCCCTGGCTCGCTCACCGCCTGGTGGTGAAAGGAATTGACCGCCAGCGTGTCGGCTTGCACGATGCCGTGCAGCAGGCTGCCAGGCTCGATGCTCACCATGTGCGATGCCGCGTCACGGCGCATGTCCTGGCTGTGCTTCAGCATCTTGTCGCCCCCGTGCTGGGTGTAGATGTCCTGGTAGTTGCGTCCGCCCAGGGCAGCCGCCAGCACCTGTATGCCCCGGCAGATGCCCAGTATGGGTATCTGCCTGTGGTAGGCATGGCGCACGAGCCACATCTCCTGTGCGTCCCTTTCGGGGCAAATGCCATGCAGGGCGGGGATGGGCTCCTCGCCCAGGAGCAGTGGGTTGATGTCGCCACCGCCCGAGAGCAGCAGGGCATCCACCCTGTCGAGTGTCTTGGAGAGCGTTCCCAGCATGGGGTCGGCAAAGAGCGGTGTGTGGTCCTCGCCCTCGTCGGGGCACACCTCATAGGGTGGGATGACGAGCGGAACGCCTCCCGCCAGCAGCACGGCCTGGTAGTAGGCCTGTGCCAGCTCGCAGCCCTGTGTGCCGAAGTTGCCCGTGATGCCTATCACAGGCCGCTGTCCCTGACCTGTATGTGCCATCTTACTCGTCCAGGCTAACGGTGGGGACTGTCTCCTTGGGCTGTTGCCCGATGGGCACTTCCTTGCGTATGCTCTGCTTCAGCGAGATGAGCGTCTCGGTGGCTATCACTCCGGGTATCTCCTGCAGGCAGTCGTTGAGCAGTTCCATGAGGTGCGCGTTGTCACGGGCATACAACTTGATGAGCATTGTGTAGGGGCCGGTGGTGAAGTGACACTCCACTATCTCGGGTATCTTCTGGAACTCCGCCACCACCTTCTTGTACATGCTGCCACGCTCGAGCGTGATTCCCACATAGGTGCAAGTGTTGTAGCCCAGGCTCACGGGGTTGACATGGAAGCCCGACCCGATGATGACACCCATGTCTATGAGTCGATGCACGCGCTGGTGGATGGCAGCCCTGCTCACTCCACATTCGGCTGCCACATCCTTGAAGGGCAGCCTGGCATTGGCCGAGATGATGCCCAGTATCTTCTTGTCAAGACTATCTATTTTCTCCATATCTGCGTTAAGTGCGATGTTATAGAATGATAGCAAATTTACATCATTTATTCGTTATGACCTATCAAATGGGCATAAAAAAAGACACCAGAGGGATTTCTGGTGTCTTTTTGATTATATAGTGGGCGATGCTCACTTCACTATCTCATGCAGCTCGACGGTAAACACCAGGCATGAGAAGGGGGGAATCTTCTGCTGTTCGCGGTCACCGTAGCCCAGGTTCTGCGGGATATAAACCTCCCACTTGCTGCCCACGGGCATCAGGCTCAGAGCCTCGGTCCAGCCCGGAATAACCTGGTTGACGGGGAACGTGGCGGCCTTTCCGCGCTTGTAGCTGCTGTCAAACACCGTGCCATCGATGAGGCGGCCCTCATAATCGACCTTCACACGGTCAGAGGGCTGAGGCTTGTCGCCCGTGCCCATGGTTATGACCTTGTACTGCAGGCCGCTGGGAGTGGTCACCACGCTGTCCTTCTTGGCATTGAGCTTGAGAAACTCCTCGCCCGCAACGCGGTTGGCCCCATACTTCTGCTCCATCTTCACCTTGTGGTAATAGACCATCTGGCGCTGCACAACGGCCTGCGCGGTGTCCATTGAGTACTTGGTGTCGGTGGGGAATATGCCATTCTGAAATCCCTTGAGGAACAGGTCGTGGTTGAGCACGTCGATGCTGTCGTTCACCTGACGGTTGGCATTGCTCCACACTTGCGTCTCCACCTGCTCGCGAATCTCCACTCCAGCCAGTCGCGCCTTCTCGCGCTTGTCGGCCTCCGAGAGTTCCTTCTGCTGGAAACCCTTGAGGAAGTCCACCACATAGGTGGTATCGACCCCCATGCGCTGCACCAGGTAGTTCATCAGACCGTTGCTGTTGGCCATGCCCAACAGGTAACTGAAGGTATCGACACACACCGTATCTACCTTCTCCACCTGCTCCTTCTGGGCCTTCTTGCCCTTGCGCTGGCTCTTCTTGTTGGCAGCGGTGGCACCCACACAGAGCAGTGCCACCATTGCCATCAGTATAATCTTAGTCTTCTTCATCGTTGGCAATCAAGCAGTCTGGACGATTACTTCTCGATGCTGTGCAACTCAATCTTGAACACCAGAGCCGAGAAGGGCTTGATCTGGCCGCGGTCCTGTGAGCCGTAAGCCTGCTCCTGGGGAATATAGACCTTCCAGGTAGAGCCCACGGGCATGTGTGTCAGAGCCTTGGTCCAGCCTGGGATTACCTGCTTACACATGAATGTGGTGGGCTCCCCGCGCTTGTAGCTGCTGTCAAACACAGTATCGTTGATGAGTGTGCCCTCATAATCAACCTTCACGCGGTCGGTGTCGGCGGGAATTGCACCATTGCCCTCGGCAATCACCTCATAGTAGATGCCGTCGCCCAGAGTCTTGATGCCCTCCTTCTTGGCAATCTTTGCCATGAAGTCCTCGCACTCCTTCTTGTAGTCGCCATAGCGCTCCTGCATCTGCTTGTCCTTGACAGCCGTCATCATGCTCTCGGCCACTACGGCTGCGCTGTCCACGCTCATCAGTCCACCCTTGCCGGTGGTGCCTGACACGAAGCCTGCCATGAAGTTCTTCAGGCTCACTGTCTTGGTGCTGTCATCGCCAAACACCTCATAGTTCAGCCCCTTGATCATCTGCTGGCTTATCTGCTGGCCAATCTGCAGACCGGCGAAGTAGGCGGCCTTCTTCTTGTCGTCACCAGCGTTCACAGCGTCGTTCAGACCCTTGATGAACTCATCGATGCAGGTGGTGTCAACGCCCATGCGCTGCTCCAGATATTCCTTCAGTCCACGTGTCTGGGCCATACCCACGGTATAGCTGAGAGTGTCAATGTCTGTCTTCAGGTCGGCCTTGGGTGTTCCATTGCCGCATGAGGCCATGGCTGCGGCAATGCCTGCCACGGCCAGAATAGAAATCTTCTTCATTATATATATACGTTTAGTTTGTTGTTCTTCCTCGTCTCTCGCCTCACTTCACGCTGATGAGTTCCACGTCGAACACCAGTGTGCTGAATGGGGGGATGGCAGAGCCTGCTCCCTGCTCGCCGTAGCCCAGCAGGTAGGGGATGTAGAATCGGTACTTGGCACCCTCGCTCATGAGCTGCAGTCCCTCGGTCCATCCGGGTATCACCTGGCTCAGTCCGAACTCGGCGGGCTGGTTGCGCTCATAGCTGCTGTCAAACACCTTGCCCGAGGCAAGCCTGCCCTCGTAGTGGCACACCACGGTATCGGTGGCCTTGGGACTGCGCTCGCCACGTCCAGGTGTGAGCACCTCATACTGCAGGCCGCTCTTGGTCACCACCACACCCTCGCGCTTGGCATTGGCTTCGAGGAATGCCTTGCCCTCGGCGATGGCCTTCTGGGCCTGCTCCTTCTGCTTCTTCTGGAAGTATGTGTTGAGCAGTTCCTGCGCCTCGCGGCTCGTCATGGCTGGTGTCTTGCCGGCAAGCACGTCACTCACGCTCTGGCTGAAGTCCTCCACCGAGAAGTCCTCAATGTCCATGCTCTTGAGTTGCTGGGCAATGCCGAGCCCCAGTGCATAACTGATTTTATTCATATGCGTTACTTTATGTATAAAGTTAAATAGTGGCGCAAAATTACGATATTTTCCTCAACTCACGGCTTTGCACGTTTCTTTTTTTCCTATTTTTGCAAGAGACTAAAAGTGTAAGGAGGAAAATATGAGAATAGTGGTACTGACGGGTGCGGGCATGAGCGCAGAGAGCGGCATCAGCACCTTCCGTGACAGTGGCGGGCTGTGGGACACCTACAATGTGGAGGATGTGGCCACCCCCGAGGGCTGGGCGCGCAACCCCAGCCTCGTGACCGACTTCTACAACACGCGCCGCCGCGAGATGCTTGCCGCCAAGCCGTGCCAGGGGCACCTGCTGGTGGCCAGCCTGGAGCGCATGGGCCACCATGTGGATGTCATCACGCAGAACGTGGATGACCTGCACGAGCGGGCGGGCAGCACGCATGTCCTGCACCTGCATGGCGAGTTGATGAAGGTGACAAGCAGCCGCAACCCCAATGACCCGACGCAGATACGCACGCTGGATGCCGCCCATGCCGAGGTGCACATGGGCGACCTGGCAGCCGACGGAAGCCAGCTCCGTCCCTTCATCGTGTGGTTTGGCGAGCCGGTGCCGCAGATTGAGCCTGCCATCGAATTGTGTGGCCGGGCGGAGATGATGATAGTCATAGGCACCAGTCTCAACGTGTATCCTGCCGCAGCACTCACCCGCTATGTGCCCCGCAAGGCGCCCATCTACCTCATTGACCCGAAACCGGTGGCCTGGAATGCCGACCGCCCCTTTGAGCACTTGCAGATGGGGGCCAGCCAGGGAATGGAGGAACTGGTCAAGAGGCTGTAGTCAGTTTTCGCGGTTATGCGGTTTTGTGGTTTTACTGTCATGCGGTTCTTGTCCCCGACAAAGGGACTGGCAGGAGCCTGGCAGCCACATGGCCACCCAACCGAAAAACCATAGAACCGCATAACCGCCAAGCCGCAGATAAATCCGCACAACCGTAAAACCATAAAACCGCATAACCGTATAACCGGATCCAAAACCGTACAGAGAATGAACAACACACTGACCATCAGATGCAAGAACAACCAAAGCCACCTGTCGGTGCCCTTTGGAAGCTCACTCTATGACGTTTACGAGCAGTCGGGCTTCCACATGGACTATGGCCCCATCTGTGCCATGGTGAACAATAAGGTGCAGGGCATGAACTACCGCTTCTACAACAACAAGGACGTGGAGTTCCTCTCGCTGCAGTCGTCAGCGGGCATGTACGCCTACACCCGCACGCTCTTCTTCGTCCTGGCCAAGGCTGTCGAGGACCTCTATCCCGATGGCCGGCTCATCATAGGCGACCCCGTGAGCCGGGGCTTCTACTGCGAGTTGCACACCGGCACGCCTGTGACCCCCGCGATGGTGGATGCCATCAGGCAGCGCATGCGCGAGATTATCCAGGCCGACATGCCCATCCACCGCATGCAGTGCCCCATCGAGGAGGCCATCAGCATGTTCCAGAGCAAGGGGATGACCAGCAAGGTGCAGCTGCTGGAGAGCCAGAGCAACCTATATACCTATTATTATAAGCTTGACCAGACGGTCGATTACTTCTACGGATGCCTGCTCACCCGCACGGGCCTGCTGCACCTCTTTGACCTCATGCCCTTCTATGACGGACTGCTCCTGCGCGTCCCCATGCGCAAGGACCCCTCACAGCTCGAGCCCCTCACGCCGCAGGACAAGATGCTCGACGTGATGCGCGAGCACCGGCACTGGCAGGACATCCTGGGCATACGCACCGTGGGAGAGTTCAACCGGATGGTGCTCAAGGGCGAGGGAACCCAACTCATCAACGTGAGCGAGGCACTGCAGGACAAGAAACTCTCCAACATCGCCGACGAGATAGCCGCCCGCAAGGCCAAGCTGGTGCTCATCGCGGGGCCCAGCAGCAGCGGCAAGACCACCACGGCCAAGCGGCTGGCCATCCTGCTCATGGCCTGTGGCCTGCGCCCCCACACACTATCGACCGACGACTATTTCGTCAACCGTGTCGATACGCCCAGGGACGAGCATGGCGAGTATGACTTCGAGTGCATCGGGGCGGTAGATACCGCCTTCTTCAACCAGCAGATGGGCGCGCTCCTGCGGGGCGAGGAGGTGGAGCTCCCGCGCTATGACTTCCCCTCGGGCAAGAGGGTGTTTGAGGGGAACAGACTGCGCATCGGCAACGAGGATATCGTCATCATGGAGGGGCTGCACGCGCTCAACCCACTGCTCTCCGAGATGGTGCCCGACGGGCAGAAGTACCGCATCTATGTGTCGGCACTCACCACCATACAGCTTGATGACCACAACTACATCCCCACGCAGGACGTGAGGCTGCTGCGCAGGATACTGCGCGACTACAAGTACAGGGGCTTCTCGGCACGTGACACCATACGCCGCCTGCCCAGCGTGACGGCTGGCGAGGAGCGGTGGATCATGCCTTTCCAGGAACTGGCTGACGCCACCTTCAACAGCGCGCTGCTCTACGAGCTGGGAGTCATACGCGCCCAGGTGATGCCCATCCTGGAACAGGTGGCCGAGCGAGACCCAGAGTATGCCGAGGCCAGCCGCCTGCGACGCTTCCTGCGCTACTTCCGCGCGGTGCCCGAGGACCAGGTGCCGCCCACGTCGCTGCTGCGCGAGTTTGCGGGCGGCAGTTCGTTCAAGTACTGACCATTCGCGTCCAGCACCCCCGCATGCGGGCATCCAGCCCAGTGGTGTGCTGGCCGCGAGTAACCATCACTTAGCATCATGACACAGAATTCAGAACAGAGGATGAGGCAGCTGGGGGTGAAGCCCACGGCCATGCGCCTGCTCGTCTTCAGGGAACTGGAGCGCAGCGCGCGCCCGCTCTCGCTCAAGGAACTGGAAGAGCGCATGCTCACGGCCGACCGCAGCACCATCTTCCGCACGCTCACACTCTTCCTGCAGCATCATCTGATACACGGCATCGAGGACGGCAGCGGCGCGCTGCGCTACGAGCTCTGCACGAGTGACATCCATCATGCTCACAGCGACCAGCACGGCCACTTCTACTGTGAGCGGTGCCAGCGCACGTTCTGCCTGCATGACATACCCGTGCCGCAGGTCACCCTGCCCGCTGGTTTCCTGCCTATGGCCATAAGTCTGATGATTAAGGGCATCTGTCCCGAGTGCCAGCGGGAGGGAGCCCCCCTCTGTCCCCCCAGGGGGGGAGGGCAGTGAGCGTGGGGCACCCTTCTCTGTCCCCCAGGAGGGAGGGCTGTTTCTTTCAAGGGGACTCTCCCTCTTATTTATACCTCTGGGATGCGGGTCGCTTGGGCCTGGATGGCTGGGGACATGGACATTCCTCAATTGATGGGGCGGCCTTTTGGGCCGCCCCTGTCTTTTCCCCGGGAGGCATGTGTGGCGTTGGGGTTCCCGGGGTGGCGTGCCGCCCTGTCGGGCCAGTCCTGGTCGGGCGTGTGACGCACTGTGGAGCGTGATTGGGGACATGCCGCTGCGTGGCCCATCGCAGGGGCATGCGTGGCTTGATGCAGGGGCATGCGTGGGCCCGCGCATCGGGGTGCGTCTGGAGGCGTGACACGCCGCTGCCTCTTCTCCCTCCAGGAAGAGGGAGGGCAGGAAGTGCTCGCTGGGCGTTTCGCCGGCTTTTCCCTGGAAAATGGCAAAATGGCCCGTTAACACGAATTAACAGATGGGGGGGGGGGTAGAAGCCGATATTTTGCCATACCTTTGTACAAGATGACAAGGGGCGGGCATATCCTTTCCTGCCCATCATAATGGTGGCAAGGTATGAAGAAATGTAGCAAGTGTGGGCACATGAATGCTGACATGATGCGGCTCTGTGTACATTGCGGAACGCCGCTGGCAGCATCGGAGCCACAGGCTGGTGAGCCTGCGGACGATGTCCCTGTGGCTGCATCAGAGCCAGGCGACGGGGATTGCGAGACGGCAGGACAGCCAGGCCCGCAGCCTGGAGCACCCCTTGGGCAGACCCCTGGCAGTGATAGTCAGCAGGTTGCCCCCGCCATGCGCATGTCCCTGGGCCGCATCCTGCGCACCTGTCTCCTGGACAGGTACTTCATGCTTGAGGGCAGGGCCTCGCGTGCCGAGTACTGGACTTTCTTCCTCTTCGTCCTGTGTGTCCTGTGTGGGAGTTTTGTACTGTCCATGATGGTGATTATGAGCCTCTATGCCAACATGCAGTATGACTCCGACCTCTTCTTTGTGGTGGGGTGCGTCGAGGCACTGCTGGGACTGCTGTTCCTCCTGCCCATGTTCTCGGCCACCGTGCGCCGCCTGCATGACACAGGGCACAGCGGCAGGTATCTGTGGTATGTGCTGCTGCCCGTGCTGGGCATCATCATGCTGTTTGCCTGTCTGGCAGCCGATAGCGAGACCCGCTCCAATGCCTATGGCCCCTATGTGTGCGTCACCCACTGACGGCCCCTTGTGTCCTGCCTGACAGGTCTTTTGCCTCCCAGGGTGGGCTGTCCCGCCACTTCTGTACCCCTCTCGCTTGCCTGTGTGCGAACTTGTTTGTACCTTTACCCGCAGAAATGCCGCCCATTGCACCCGTTGCCGTGTGGCGGTGAAGAATGGCAAGATGAAAAGAGAAGACTTTGAGATAATGGCTCCCGTGGGGTCGCCCGACTCCCTGTCGGCCGCCCTGCGCGCCGGAGCCGACAGCATCTACTTTGGTATCGAGAACCTCAACATGAGGGCGCACTCAGCCTGCGCCTTCACCATCGACGACCTGCGCCGCATCGCCGCCGAGTGTCGCCGCTGCGGGGTGAAGAGTTACCTGACCGTCAACACCATCATCTATGGCGAGGACCTCCCCCTCATGCGACGCATACTGGACGCGGCGCGCGAGGCCGGCATCAGCGCCGTGATAGCCAGTGACGTGGCCGTGATGACCTATTGCCGGCAGATAGGGCAGGAGGTGCACCTGAGCACGCAGCTCAACATATCCAACATCGAGGCACTGAGGTTCTATGCACAGTTTGCCGACGTGGCGGTGCTGGCGCGCGAGCTCAACATGGACCAGGTGGCGGCCATCTACCGTGGCATCATGGACGGGCACATCTGTGGCCCCAGCGGGCAGCCCGTGCGCATCGAGATGTTCTGCCACGGAGCCCTGTGCATGGCCATCAGCGGGAAGTGCTACCTCAGCCTGCACAACAACGGGCACAGCGCCAACCGTGGCGAGTGCCTGCAGTTGTGCCGCCGCTCCTACACGGTGCGTGACCGCGAGACGGGCACTGAGCTGGATATCGACAACAAGTATGTCATGTCGCCCAAGGACCTGAAGACCATACGCTTCCTGGACCGCATGATGCAGTCGGGCGTGCGTGTGTTCAAGATAGAGGGGCGCGCGCGCGGCGCGGAGTATGTGGATACGGTCGTGCGCTGCTATGACGAGGCCATACGGGCCGTGCTTGACGGCTCGTTTACCGAGGAGCGCAAGGACGAGTGGGACACCCGCCTGGCACGCGTGTTCAACCGTGGCTTCTGGGACGGCTACTACCAGGGCCAGACGATGGGTGAGTGGAACGACCGCCCGGGCTCGCGTGCCACGGAACGCAAGGTGTATGTGGGGCGCGGGGTGCGTTATTACACGAAGTTGCAGGTGGCGGAGTTCAAGATAGAGGCCGCGCCGCTGAGCGTGGGCGACCGCATCCTGGTCACCGGCCCCACCACAGGCGCGCTTGAGACTGAAGTGCGGGAGATACGCTACGACCTGCGTCCGGTGGAGACCGCCAGGCAGGGGCAGCGTGTGAGCATACCCATCGACCGCAAGGTGAGGGCGAGTGACAAACTCTTCAAACTGGTGCCTGCCGAGGAAGGGTGAACTTTAGGTTGTGAGGTTTTTAGGTTTTTAGGTTGTGAGGTTTGGCGCATGGCTTATAAAGTTATGAGGTTTTGGGAACGTGAGGTTCTTAGGTCTGTGGGAGTGGCCGCAGTACTTCTTGTGCTGGTGGGGTCACCCGTCTTTGGACGCAAGGCCCGCCGCCTGTCACACTATGGCGTTGTGCCGGGTGGTTACAGCGGCATCACGGCACTGGGAGGCGACCGCTATGCGGTGGTGAGTGACCGCGACACTCAGGCGGGGTTTCATGTGTGGCACATTGCCATCGACCCCGTCAGCGGCAGGTTGCAGAGTGTCATCGACGAGGGGTTCCGTGCCCAGCCAGGCCACAGGGAGCGCGATGCCGAGGGCGTGGCCTATTGTCCCGCCAGGCGGAGCGTCTTCGTGAGCGGCGAGGCCGACAATGCCATCCTGGAGCACCGGATGGACGGCACGCTCACGGGCAGCCAGTTGGACGTGCCCAAGGAGATGTCTGCCATGCTCGCGTCAAACCGTGGCTTCGAGTCGCTCACCTACGACACCGTGAGCCATCACTTCTGGACGATGAACGAGAGTCCGCTCCTCATCGAGAGCCACAGCCGGCGGCTCAAGCTCATGCAGTTTGCTGACGACCTTTCGCTCTCGGCTTCCTATCCTTATTATATGGAGGAGGGCAAGGCGCGCAGCGCGGGACGCGACTATTACCATGGGGTATCGGCCATGGCCGCCATGCCCGACGGGTCGCTCATGGTGCTCGAGCGCGAGGCCCGTATAGCACGCCATTACCAGGGCAGCCGCTGCTGGTGCAGCATCTTCCGGTTCGTTCCCGCCACTGGCGAGAAGCGGTTGGTGGGACAGTGGAACACGCGCTTCGGCATCTTCAACACCCGTTTTGCCAACTATGAGGGCCTTTGCCTGGGGCCACGCCTCCAGGACGGGCGGCTCACGCTGCTCATGCTCACCGACTCGCAGTGCGGCTACGGTCGCGGCCCCTGGCACTTGAGTGACCGCTTGAGAGTGGTCGTGCTTGACCCCTGAGTGCCGTACCCGGAAGCAGTGATTTGCCAGTCCTGGCTGACAGGCGACGGCGCAAAATGCCGTCCATCTGTTGCCGGAACCATGAGAAACCTGTAATTTTGTCGTCAGAACCAATATCCAACAGACAAATAGTAAGACTATGGAGAAGATTAGAGTGGCTGTCGTGGGCTATGGCAACATAGGCCAGTATGCCCTGCAGGCCCTGCAGGCCGCCCCCGACATGGAGGTGGCAGGCGTAGTGCGCCGTCATGGCGCGGAGAACAAGCCCGCCAGCCTGGCTGACTACAAGGTGGTGAGTGACATCAAGGAACTGGGCAAGGTGGATGTGGCCATACTGGCCACTCCCACACGCAGCGTGCAGCAGTATGCCCTCAAGATGCTCGCCATGGGTATCAACACGGTGGACAGCTTTGACATCCACACGCAGATTGTGGATCTCAGGCGCACCCTCGACGCGGCTGCCAAGGAGCACGGAGCGGTGAGCATCATCAGCGCAGGCTGGGATCCAGGCTCTGACAGCGTGGTGCGCACCCTGCTGGAGAGCCTTGCTCCCAAGGGTATCACCTACACCAACTTCGGGCCGGGCCGCAGCATGGGACACAGTGTGGCCGTGCGCGCAATCGATGGCGTGAGGGACGCGCTCTCGGTGACCATACCCCTGGGGACGGGCATACACCGCCGCATGGTGTATGTGGAACTGGAGGAGGGAGCCGACTTCCAGACTGTGGAGAAGGCTATCCTGGCCGACCCCTACTTCGTGAACGACGAGACGCATGTGACACAGGTGCCCTGCGTGGCCGACATCAATGATGTGGGGCATGGCGTGAACCTGGTGCGCAAGGGCGTGAGCGGCCAGACCCACAACCAGCACTTCGAGTTCAACATGAGCATCAACAACCCCGCCCTCACCGCACAGGTGCTGGTCAACGTGGCGCGTGCCACCATGAAGCAGCAGCCTGGAGCCTACACGATGATCGAGATACCTGTGATAGACTATCTGCCTGGCGACCGCGAGGAGATTATCCGCCATCTGGTGTAAGGGCAGGAAAAAGCTCCCTCCCGGCCTTCCCCAGGGGGGAGGGGCATGGGAGACCCTGCGCCCGCTTCGTGCGGTCGTGTGGCGTGGCGGGGCGTGTCCCGCTGACTGACGAGGAGCATTGCATCTGGGGATGCGCTGCTCCTCGCCGCTTTCTCGGGCCTGCCCCTCGTTTCCTTGTTATGGGCAGCCTGTTTCTTTCCACGCCCCTGTCCCCCGCTCCGCAAGTCCTCTCCCCTTCTCCTGGGGCAGTGTGGATGTCCCTCCTCCCCCTTGGGGGAGGTCGGGAGGGGGCCTCTAAGCCGTCTTTTTCATGCCGATGTGCGTGCCCTTCCATGCTTTTTCCCTATTTTTGCAAAAAAGGAGAAAGACTATGGACATTACACCCCAAAAGATGAGGTACCTCTATGTGTTGCTGTTCCTCACGGTCATGATGACCCTGCCCTGGCTGGGTCTGACAGACTTCAATACCAAGGGCGAGCCCCGCGAGGCCATCGTGGCGCAGACCATGCTGTCGCAGGACAACTGGGTGATGCCGCACAACAATGGCGGCGAGATTGCCTACAAGCCCCCCTTCATGCACTGGTGCGTGGCGGTGTGCGGCGCGATTGTGGGACATGTGGGTGTGTATGCGGCACGCTTCCCCAGCGCGCTGTCGGCCATCCTGCTGGCCTTCGGGGTCTATTTCTTCTATGCACGCAGGAGGGACGGGCGCACCGCTCTGATGACCGCCTTTATCAGTTTCTCCAGTTTCGAGATGCTGCGCGCGGCATACGCCTGCCGAGTCGATATGGTGCTCACGGTGTGCATGGCAGGGGCCATGATGCTGCTCGAGAGTTGGCAGGAGCATGGCAGGCGTGGCGGTCTGCCCTGGTTGGCTATCCTGCTGATGAGTGTGGGCACGCTCACCAAGGGGCCTGTGGCCATCGTGCTTCCCTGTGCCGTGGCATGGGTGTGTGCCGTGGTGAGGCGTGAGGGGTGGCTGCGCGAACTGCTGCTGATGGCTCTGTCGGCTGCCCTCTCGCTGGCGCTGCCTGCCCTGTGGTACTATGCCGCCTACCGCCAGCAGGGTGATTCCTTCGTGCAACTCTTCATGGAGGAGAACGTGTGGCGCTTCCTGGGACGCATGTCCTACCGCAGCCACGAGAATGGCATCTGGTACTACTTTGTCATGCTGCCTGCCGGACTGCTTCCCTGGACACTCCTGCTCCTGCCCGCCATCTTCCACCGTTGGGACATGCAGGCCATCAAGGCCCGCCTCAGAGCCATGGACCGCACCGAGGTGTTCTCGCTTATCGCTGCCCTCTGTGTGTTCGTCTTCTACTGCATACCGCGCAGCAAGCGGGGAGTCTATATCATGCCCATGTATCCCTTCGTGGCTTTCTTCCTGGCCCAGCACCTGTGTGTCAACTACACCCAGCGCTTTGTGCGCCGCCTCTCGTCGGCTGTGGCTGTGCTCTACACGGTGGCCTTTGCCGTGGTGCTGCCCATCGTGCTCAACCGCAAGAGTGACCTGGGCACGGCGCGCGCCATCGCGCAGAGGGTGGGTGATGCC
>CAVKOT010000001.1:0-45217 GCA_963658045.1 Opitutia bacterium UBA4654 | reverse complement strand
GGCTTATGACGATGAGACTCTGGCTTCCAATTATAATAATGTGGTTGCTCCCCAGGGCGATATCGAGGCTGCTATCACCGCGATGGTAGAGACAGCCAGGAAGGCTCAGACTGACTATGAGTCCGAGCAGGCCCTGAGTGCTGCCTATGCCCAGGCTACTGAGGTGCTGGCTGTCTTGAGGGACAACATGGACAAGGCTGTTGCCAAGGTTGCCGAGACTTGTCCTGCGGTGAAGGACAGCGCGGTGGTCACGGATGTCCAGGCTGCCATTGAGGCTCAGATAGCCGCCCTGGGCGAGAGTATCGAGGCCAAGAAGGCTGACGGCACACTGGTTGCCGACCTGGAGACCGTGCTGGCTCCCCAGGCCGACATTGTGGCTGCTATCACCGCTTGGGTAGAGACCGCCCAGAAGGCACAGGAGCAGTTCATTGCTGACCAACAGGCTGCCAATGCTGCCCAGTATGCCGAGGACGTGAAGGCTGTTGAAGCAGCCCAGGCTGCCTATGACACAGCCGTGGCTGGCATGGCCGAGTACGACGAGAGCGTGAAGGCTGCTATGGCCGAGGCGCAGACGGCTGCTGAGACTGCTGTGAAGGTTGCCCAGGAGGCTGTGGAGACCTCATTCAAGGCTGGCACCTCGGTGGCTGATGCCGAGGCCAACGCTGCCCTGGTGGCTGAGGCCAACACCGCCATTACCAAACTGGCCGCCGATGCAAAGGCCGCACAGGACAAGTTCCTGGCCGAGAAGGCTGCCGCCGAGGCCAACGCTGCCCAGAATGCCAAGGACGTGGAGGCTCTCAGCGCAGCTCAGGCAGCCCTCGACTCTATCACGGCTGTTATTGCCGAGTATGACGAGTCGGTGAGCAGTGCCATGCAGACGGCCATCGCCAACGCGCAGGCTGAGGTCAATGTGGCCAAGGTGCAGATAGAGGCTTCGTTTGCCGCTGGCACTTCGGTGGCTGATGCAGCCAAGAACGCTGCCCTGGTGGAGAAGGCTCAGACGGTAATCGCCAAGGTTGCTGCCGATGCAAAGGCTGCCCAGGATAAGTTCCTGGCTGACCGCGATGCAGCCAACACCGCACAGTATAATAAGGATATGGGTGCCATCGAGACCATTCAGGCTGCCTATGAGGCTGCCGTGACTGGCATGGCCGAGTACGACGAGAGTGTGAAGGCTGCCATGGCCGAGGCCCAGGCTGCTGCCGAGGCTGCCGTGAAGGCTGCCAAGGAGTCTGCCGAGGCATCATTTGCCGCTGGCACCTCAGTGGCCGACAAGGAGAAGAACGCCACCCTGGTGGCTGCTGCCAATACCGCCATCAACAAACTGGTGGAGGCTGCTAAGAAGGCCCAGGCCGACTTTGAGACCGAGCAGGCTCTCAACGCTGCCTATGCCCAGGCTACCGAGGCACTGGCCGGATTGAACGGAACTATGGAGAAGGCTGTTGCAGAGATTGCCGAGACCTGTCCTGCTGTGAAGGATTCTTCACTCGTGACAGACGCGAAGGCCGCCATCGAGGCTCAGATTGCCGACCTCGGCAAGAGTATCGAGGCCAAGAAGGCTGACGGTACCCTGACTGCAGAACTTGAGACTGTGCTGGCTCCCAAGGCTGGCATCGAGGCTGCCATCAGCCAGATGGTGGAGGCTGCCAAGAAGGCTCAGAAGGAGATTGATGACAATATCGCCGCAGAGGCTGCCAACGCTGCCCAGTATGCCGAGGACGTGAAGGCTGTTGAGGCCGCCCAGGCTGCCTATGATGCTGCCGTGGCTGGCATGGCCGAGTACGACGAGAGTGTGAAGGCTGCTATGGCCGAGGCACAGGCTGCTGCCGAGGCTGCTGTGAAGGCTGCCAAGGATGCCGCTGAGGCTTCCTATGCCGCTGGCACTTCTGTGGCCGACAAGGAGAAGAACGCCGCCCTGGTGGCTACAGCCAACGAGACCATCGCCAAATTGGCAGAGGACGCTAAGGCCGCTCAGGATAAGTTCGAGGCCGACAAGGCCGCTGCCGAGGCCAATGCTGCCCAGTACGCTGAGGATGTGAAGGCCGTTGAGGCCGCCCAGGCCGCCTATGACGCAGCCGTGGCTGGCATGGCCGAGTACGATGAAAGTGTGAAGGCTGCTATGGCCGAGGCACAGGCTGCTGCCGAGGCTGCTGTGAAGGCTGCCAAGGATGCCGCTGAGGCTTCCTATGCCGCTGGCACTTCTGTGGCTGACAAGGAGAAGAACGCCGCCCTGGTGGCTACAGCCAACGAGACCATCGCCAAGTTGGCAGAGGACGCAAAGGCCGCCCAGGATAAGTTTGAGACCGAGCAGGCCCTGAACGCTGCCTACGCCCAGGCCACCGAGGTGCTGGCCGGACTGAACCAGAAACTGGAGGCCGCCATGGAGGCCATCGAGACCTTCTGCCCCGATGTGAAGGACTCTACCCTGGTGACAGAGGCCAAGGCTGCTATCGAGGCACAGGTGGCCGCCCTGGGCGAGAGCATCGAGGCCAAGAAGGCCGACGGCACGCTGACTGCTGAACTGGAGGCTGTGCTGGCTCCCAAGGCCGACATCGAGGCTGCCATCAGCCAGATGCTGGAGGACGCCCGCAAGGCACAGAAGGACATCGACACAGGCATCGAGGGCATCGAGGGGGCTGAGAACATCAGTCAGATATACACCCTCTCGGGCAAGCGAGTGAGCCGCGTGGAGAAAGGTAATGTTTACATCATACGATTTGTTAACGGAAGCACTAAGAAAATTATGGTAAAGTAAGTCAAATTTTTAGTGTAGTGCAAGTGGGTGCTGTGGGGCGTGAGTCTCGCAGCACCTTTTTTCTTGCCCAGCCGGGACTTCCTCCCCAGGTCCGGGTCTCCCTCTCCTGCCGGCCCACTTCCCCCGTCTCTCCGAGGCGAGGGGCGGTTGCCAATGGCTTTGCGTGCCTTTTTGCGGCTATCAGAAACAGGGACAACTTAACCCTCCAGGGTGGACTGATTACCGATGAACTTGCGTATCTTTTGTGGGCTGGGTGGATGGCAGAAAAAACGCATGCCGCTGCATAGGCGCATGCAGCGGCATGCGATGGTCTGCGCAGGGGCATGCAAAGGGCGATGCAGGGGCATGCGTTTGTGAGTGCGCCTTGCCTCCTTGTGAGGCAAGAGCCGTTGTAAGAAGTCTGTGAGGGTTAATTCTTAATTCAAAATTCCTGGTTCAAAATTATCCCCCATCCCATCACCCCCATACAAAGCGAGCCGCCACCATGGTGACAGCTCGCCAGTTCTTAATTCAAAATTCTTAATTCAAAATTATCCTCCATCCCATCACCCCCATACAAAGCGAGCCGCCACCAGAGTGACAGCTCGCCAGTTCTTAATTCAAAATTCTTAATTCAAAATTATCCCCCATCCCATCACCCCCATACAAAGCGAGCCGCCACCATGGTGACAGCTCGCCAGTTCTTAATTCAAAATTCTTAATTCAAAATTATCCTCCATCCCATCACCCCCATACAAAGCGAGCCGCCACCAGAGTGACAGCTCGCCAATTCTTAATTCAAAATTCCTAATTCGAAATTATCCCTCTCCCCGCAGCCTCTGGATGATGAGCGCGGCGGCATGGGCGGGTGCGCCGGGCTGGCCCAGCCTCTCCGCCATGCGCTGGTAGCCCTCCAGCTGCGCCTCGCGTGCGGGGCCGCCAGGCAGCAGGGCCCGCAGGTGCCGCTCCACGTTGGGCACGTTCATCTGTTCGGCCACCAGTTCGGGCACCACCTCCTCGCCCGCCACCAGGTTGACCAGCGAGATGAAGGGAATCTTCAGCACCAGCCTGCGGGCCACCGAGGCCAGCCGTCCCGCCCACATGTGGTAGCACACCACCTGTGGCACGCGCAGCAGGGCCGTCTCCAGCGTGGCCGTCCCGCTGGTCACCAGTGCCGCTGTGCTGTGCTGCAGCAGTCGGTAAGTCTGGTCACGCAGCACCGTCAGCCTCCGCTCGGCGGTCAGTCGGTGATACTGGCTGGCCAGCACCTCATGGTAGAAGTCATCGGGGATGCCTGGCGCGGCAGCCACGGCCATCTGGTAGTCCGTGCCCATGCCCAGTGCCGCACTCACCATGCGCGGCAGGTTGCCGCTGATCTCCTGCCTGCGGCTGCCTGCCAGCAGGGCTATCACGGGGCGGCCGTCCAGTCCGTTGTCCTGGCGGAAGGCGGCCTCGTCAGCGGGGTGCTCGTGCAGGTAGGCATCCACCTCGTCCACCGTGGGATTGCCCACATAGTGGATGGGGTAGTGGTGCCTGCGCTCATAGAAATCCACCTCGAAGGGCAGGATGCTCAGCATCATATCCACATAGCGGCGTATGTCATGTATGCGGTGCTCCTTCCACGCCCATATCTTGGGCGAGATGTAATAGATGACAGGTATGCGCGTGTGTGTATGGACGAATTTCGCCATGCGCAGGTTGAAGCCTGGGTAATCGACCAGGATGACCGCATCGGGATGCCATTGCAGGATGTCGGCACGGCACTCCCTCATGCCCCCCAGTATGGTGCCCAGGTGCATGAGCACCGGCAGGATGCCCATGTAGGCCAGGTCGCGGTAGTGGCGCACCAGTGTGGCACCCTCGTCCTGCATCAGGTCTCCCCCTATGCCACGGAACTCGGCCTGGGGGTCCTGTGCCCTGAGCTCGGCCATCAGGTGGCTCGCGTGCAGGTCGCCACTGGCCTCGCCTGCTATCAGATAGTATCTCATGATTGTTCTTCCAGAGTTTTCAGGGCCGCCATGCAGCCACTGTCGGTCATGTCGGTGCGCAGGGGCACCACGGCCCCCATCGCGTGGTTGAGTGCCCACCAGTCGGTGTCGGTGGCCTCGGGCTCAAGGCAGGTGTACTGTCCCGTGAGCCTGAAGGTGCCCGGCTCGCTTGCCGGCTGCCACTCCTCGCCCCACTTGCCCCGTGCCATGCGGCACACGCGCAGTCCGCGCAGCCGCTCCACCTGGGGGAAGTTGACGTTGAGGCAGGTGTCCTGTGGCAGTCCGCTCTCCAGCACATGGCGCGCGATGCGCACGATGGCGGCCCCATAGGGGGTGAAGTCACACTCCCTGTCGCGGGTGCGCAGGCTAAATCCTATGGCGGGCAGTCCCTTCATGCACCCCTCCAGCACCGCCCCCATCGTGCCGCTGTAGTGCACGTTGACCGAGGCGTTGTCGCCGTGGTTGATGCCCGACACCATGAGTGCGGGCCTGCGCTCCACCACATGCTCCAGGGCCAGCTTCACACAGTCGGTGGGTGTGCCGCTGCATGTCCACCGTGTGAGCCCTGCGGTGCGCTCCAGCAGGGTCAGGCCCACGGGTGCGGTCACGGTGATGGAGCAGGCCGAGCCGGAGCGTGGTCCGTCGGGAGCCACGACCACGACGTCGCCCAGGGGGAGCAGCAGGGACGTGAGCACGCCGATGCCCTGTGCCTCGGCACCATCGTCGTTGGAGATGAGTATGAGTGGTCTTTCTGCCATAATTCCAGCGTTTTTTGCTGTGCAAAGGTACGAAATTCGGGCAAGGTGTCTGAGGAATGGAAAGAAAATCTTATCTTCGCACGGCAAATGGATGTGCCGGACACGGCTGGCGTGGCGGGGAGTTATCCACAAAAGGGGGGAGTTATCCACAACTTTCTGCATTCTGTCCCCCTGCCTGGGACATATTCGCCCCAAATGGCATAACTTTGCACCCGTGAAACAACATAAACAGGGACATACCGAATGAGCAAGATTATTGCAGTAGCCAATCAGAAGGGTGGAGTGGGTAAGACCACCACCAGCATGAACCTGGCCGCATCGCTGGCCACCATGGAGAAGAAGGTCTTGCTGATAGACGCCGACCCGCAGGCCAATGCCTCCAGCGGGCTGGGGGTCGATAGTAAGCAGGTGGACAGCACCATCTACAACGCCTTGACGGGGCAGATGTCCATACGCGAGACCATCTACACGACCGACATCGAGGGGCTGGACATTATCCCCTCACACGTGGACCTGGTGGGTGCGGAGATCGAGATGCTCAAGATGCGCTCGCGCGAGACCGTGCTCAAGCGGCTGCTGGCCGACATACGCCAGGACTATGACTACATCCTCATCGACTGCAGCCCCAGCCTGGGGCTCATCACGGTCAACGCCCTCACGGCGGCCCAGAGCGTGATCATACCCGTGCAGTGCGAGTACTTCGCCCTGGAGGGTATCAGCCAACTGCTCAACACAATCAAGATTGTGAAGTCACGACTGAACCATGAACTGGAGATCGAGGGTTTCCTGCTGACCATGTATGACGGCCGCCTGCGCCTGGCCAACCAGGTGCGGGACGAGGTGCGCCGGCACTTCCGCGACCTGGTGTTCCAGACCGTGATACAGCGCAACGTGAAGCTGAGCGAGGCCCCTGGACATGGCATGCCCGCCATCCTGTATGACGCCGACTCGGCCGGGGCGAAGGCCTATGTGAGCCTGGCCGAGGAGGTTATCAGCAAGAACGAGTCTTAAAAAGCGACACACATGACTATACGTAAGAAATATGGCGGCCCTGCGCTGGGCCGTGGCCTGGACGCCCTGCTGGACAACAGCGAGGTGAGCACTGGCGGATCGTCGAGCATAGGCGAGGTCGATGTGATGCTCATCAGGCCCAATCCCGACCAGCCACGCCGGGAATTCAACGAGGAGAGCCTGCGCGAACTGGCCGACAGCATCGCGCAGATAGGCATCGTGCAGCCCATCACGCTGCGTGACACGGGCGACGGATTCTACACCATCATCGCGGGAGAGCGCAGGTGGAGGGCCTGCCAGATGGCGGGGCTCACGCGTGTGCCTGCCTATATCCGCACGGTGGATGACGAGAACATGATGGAGATGGCACTCGTGGAGAACATCCAGCGGCAGGACCTCACGGCCATGGAGGTGGCGCTGGCCTACCAGCATCTGATAGAGCAGTATGGACTCACGCAGGAGCAACTGAGCGAGAAGGTGGGCAAGAACCGCGCCACGGTGACCAACTACCTGCGCCTGCTCAAGTTGCCCGCCATCATACAGGTGGCTCTCAAGGAACGGCAGATTGACATGGGACACGCGCGCGCCCTGCTGGCGCTGGATGACCCCAAGGCTCAGCTGCACGTCTTCGAGGAGATGGTGGCCCACGGACTGAGCGTGCGCCGCGTGGAGGAGATGGTCAAGGAACTCTCGGCAGGCGGGACCGTGAAGTCGAAGGACGGGAAACGCATCCGTCAGAAGGGCTCCACGCTGAGCACCGAGTACAATGTCCTGCGTGACAGCCTGAGCACCTTCTTCCGCACGAAGGTGCAGATGACCTGCTCCGAGAAGGGCCGGGGGAAGATAAGCATCCCCTTTGCCAACGAGGCCGAACTGGAGCGCATCATGGAGATATTTGACCGACTGAAGAGTTGACACGGCACGGGCACATATCCGGGAGCAGGAGGCTGGCCGTGTGGCTGGCCATCATCTGCTGGAGCGTGGCCGCCGCGCTGCATGCCCAGGCGAGGCAGGACAGCGTGGCCGCTGCTGCCGACACCCTGGGCCAGGCTGCCGCTGCCGAGGGGCTGCCCCTTGACACCGCCGCCATGGCTGCCGTGACCGACAGCCTGATGCGCAAGGCCCTGGCCCACGGAAAGCCTGCACAGTTCAGGCCCGACCCCATCCGTGCCATGTGGCTTGCCCTGGTGTTTCCCGGCGGGGGGCAGATCTACAACCGCAAGTACTGGAAGTTGCCCATCATCTATGGCGGATACCTGGGCTGCGCATACGCCCTCACCTGGAACAACCAGATGCTGAAGGACTACTCGCAGGCCTATCTTGACATCATGGACAGCGACCCAAACACCAAGAGTTACGAGAAGATGCTCCCCATGGGATATGACATCACGGGCAAGGAAGACCGCTTCAAGGAGATTTTCAAGAACAAGAAGAACCACTTCCGCCGCTTCAGGGACATGAGCATATTCGCCTTCGCGGGTGTGTATCTGCTCTCGGTGGTGGATGCCTATGTGGATGCGGAACTCTCCTCGTTTGACATCAGCGAGGACCTCAGCCTGCATCTCGAGCCAGGGGTGATGGACACTTACCTCATGGAGGGGCGTGGCAGGCAGCGCGTGCCTGCACTGAGTGTCAGTCTGAACTTCTAAAGGACAAAGGAATGACAATGAGACGAATAAGAAGCATATTGCACAGGGCCGCTCTCGCGGCGACCTTTCTGATGGCCTGCAACGCGCAGGCCCATGCCCAGGAGGCGGCCACAGACAGCACCGCCACCGGGGATGATGACTCGCTGGTGCTGCCCGAGGGCATGCAGACCCAGGAGATGGACAGCCTGCTGCAGAGCTGGGCTGTGCGCAACAACCTGTCGTTTGACGAGGATTGCCACACTACGGGCGAGGTGGTGACCTACACTCCCGAGATTTACCAGTCGCGCCTGCGCCGCCTGCCCAATGTGGTGGCCATGCCCTATAATGACGTCGTGAGGAAGTACATTGACCAGTACGGAGGCCGCCTGCGCCGCTCGGTGAGCGTGATGCTGGGGGCTCTCAACTTCTATGCACCCATCTTTGAGGACGCGCTGGAGAGTTACCAGGTGCCGCTCGAACTGAAATACCTGCCAGTGATCGAGAGCGCGCTCAACCCCGGTGCCACGAGTCGCGTGGGGGCCGCAGGCCTCTGGCAGTTCATGGTGACCACTGGCAAGCAGTATGGGCTGGAGGTGACCAGCCTGGTCGATGAGCGTCGCGACCCGGTGAAGGCCAGTTACGCGGCCGCCCGCTACCTCAAGGACCTGTATGACATCTTCGGTGACTGGACACTCGTGATAGCCAGTTACAACTGCGGGCCCAACAATGTGAGCAAGGCCATCAAGCGTGCGGGCGGAGTGAAGGACTACTGGAGCATCTATTCTTACCTGCCACGCGAGACACAGGGCTACGTGCCGGCCTTCATCGCAGCCAATTACATCATGAACTATTACTGCGACCACAACATCTGCCCCGTGAACACCACGCTGCCGCAGGCCACTGACACCCTGGTCGTGACACGCAACGTGCGCATGGAGCGCATCGAGCAGGCGTGCGGCATCGGGCATGACGAGCTCAAGGCACTCAACCCCCAGTACCGCACCAGTCTGATACCGGGCGAGGCGAGCCCCTGCATCCTGCGCATGCCGGGTGACAAGGTGAACGCCTTCATCGAGGCCGGAGACAGCATCTATGCGCAGCCTGAGGAGGTGAAGAACGTTGTGGAGGTGGCTGTGCCTGAGCCCAAGCCGCGTGCCACGCGCCAGGCCAGGACACAGACCGTGAAGGTGCGCAGGGGTGACACGCTGGGTGCCATAGCCAAGAGAAACCATACCACGGTTGACAAGATCAAGCGGCTCAACGGCATGCGCAGCACGCGCATCAAGCCCGGACAGCGCATCAGGGTCAAGTGAGGCGCACCGCGCAGTGAGTGACAGAATCATAAAAGGTGCGCGCACATGCGCGCACTACCATAATATACAGAACCTCTAAAGGCGGAAGTTATGGAGCAGATGACAAGCAGAGAACAGGAAGACGCACGCATGGTGGAGGCGGCCTACAAGCACCTCATCGACACCTACCTGCAGTCGCGGCACCGCAAGCATACGGACATTATCGAGAAGGCCTTCAACTTCGCACGGCAGGCCCACAAGGGGGTGCGCCGCCTCTCGGGCGAGCCCTACATCATGCACCCCATCGCCGTGGCGCAGATTGCCTGCGAGGAGATAGGGCTGGGCAGCACGAGCATCTGTGCCGCGCTGCTCCATGATGTGGTGGAGGACACGGACTACACCGTGGAGGACATCGAGAACATCTTCGGTCCCAAGATAGCACAGATTACGGACGGACTGACCAAGATCTCGGGTGGCATCTTCGGCGACAAGGCTTCGGCACAGGCAGAGTCCTTCAAGAAACTGCTGCTCACGATGAGTGACGACATACGTGTGATACTCATCAAGATATCAGACCGCCTGCACAACATGCGCACGCTGGGCAGCCAACTGCCCAACAAGCAGTACAAGATAGCGGGCGAGACACTCTATATCTATGCCCCGCTGGCCAACCGCCTTGGCCTGAACAAGATAAAGGAGGAACTGGAGGATCTCAGTTTTAAGTATGAGCATCCCGAGGAGTACCGCGACATCAAGCAGAAACTGGCCGACATGCAGGGGCATCTGACCACCATCTTTGACCAGTTTACGGCTCCCATCAGGGAGCGTCTCGATGCCACGGGGCTTAAATATGAGATCAAGGCACGCATCAAGTCGCCCTACAGCATCTGGATGAAGATGCAGAACAAGCACATCACCTTTGACGAGATATATGACATATTGGCCGTGCGCATCGTGTTCCAGAACGACGGCGTGCAGGATGAGATAGCCGAGTGCTTCCAGATATATGCCATCGCCAGCAGCATCTACAAGCCCCACCCAGAGCGTTTCCGCGACTGGCTCTCCCATCCCAAGGCCAATGGCTACCAGGCTCTGCACACCACGCTGATGAGTCACACGGGGCAGTGGATCGAGGTGCAGATACGCAGCCAGCGCATGGACGAGATGGCCGAACAGGGATTCGCTGCCCACTGGAAGTACAAGGAGGGCAGCAAGACCTCAGAGGACAGTGAGAACGAACTGGACAAGTGGCTGCAGACCATCAAGGAGATACTGGACGACCCCCAGCCTAACGCCATCGACTTCCTGGACACCATCAAGCTCAACCTCTACGCGAGCGAGATATTTGTGGTCACTCCCAAGGGCGACTTTAAGACAATGCCGGCCGACAGCACCGTGCTGGACTTTGCCTTCACCATACATACGTTCCTGGGCACACACTGCATCGGGGCCAAGGTCAACCACAAACTGGAGCCCATCAGCTATGTGCTGCAGAGTGGTGACCAGGTGGAGATACTCACCTCGAAGAGCCAGAAGGTGGCACGCGAGTGGATGGATTTCGTCACCACGGCCAAGGCCAAGGGGAAGATACAGGCTGTGCTGCGCCGCGAGGAGCGTGAGAAGCAGAAGCAGGGCGAGGAGGCACTGGGCGAGTTCCTGCGTGAGCGTGACCTGGAGGCCAGCAGTGTCAACATCGACAAGTTGCGCAGTTTCCACAACTTCTCCACCCGTGACGACTTCTTCTCGGCACTGGGAGGGGGACTCGTTGCACTGGGCGATGCCGATGTGGCCGTCCTGCATGGCAAGAATCCTGACCGGACGGGCTGGAGCAGGTACTTGAACTTCTTCATGCGCCACCATGACAACGCGGCCGCTCCCAAGCCGCAGGAGGAGCCCGTGCCGCTGGTCATCGACAAGAAGAAGCCACTGATACTCAACGAGGAGACCATCGGACGCTATACCATCTGCAACCATTGCCATCCCATCCCCGGTGACGATGTGCTGGGATATTTCGACGGGAAGACCAACATCACCATCCACAAGCGGCAGTGTGAGATAGCCGCCAAGCTCAAGGCCAGTGACGGTAACCACATCCTGGCGGCCACCTGGGACACGCACAAGAAACTCTTCTTCCCCGCGACCATCCATGTCAACGGCATCGACCACGTGGGCGTGCTGCACCAGATAACTGGCGTGCTCTCACAACAGCTCAATGTCAACATCCAGCACCTGAATGTAGATACGCATGACGGCATCTTCGAGTGCGAGATACGCCTGGGTGTGCATGACGTGAGTGACGTGCAGGACATCTGCCGCGACCTCAAGCGCATCCCCGAGATAGAGGATGTGGTGCGCTTCTGAGGGGTAGGGGAGAGGCAGGGACAAGCCCCCTCCCCATCTCCCCTAAGGGGAAAGAAATTCCCGTCTTTTCCTTGTGCTTTTTTGTGGTGGATGGCGCGGTAGTGCTTTCTTGGTGTGATGAGGCTTGGGCCCGCAATTCATCTCCCATCTTGGTGAGGCAGGACGGGACTCCTACAGTTCGGCCAGTTCCCGGCTGATGTCCAGCAGTTCCGCCTTGATGGATTCCAGTTTGTTCAGCACTGTGGCCATGTCCGAGGCCCCCTTCTTGTTCTTCGCCAGCATTTCGCGTGCGGCCGCAATCTTCATGCCGCGCACCTTCAGCAGGGTATATACCGTGCGCACCTCCTCGATGTCCTCGCGTGTGTATTGTCTCACGTTGCGCTGTGTCTTGCGCGGACGTATGTTGGGGAACTCCTTCTCCCAAAATCTCAGCACAGACTCGGCCACGCCAAATTGCGTCGCCACCTCGTTGATGGAGAAGTACTTCTTGAGATCCTTGACTTTGTTGAGTGCCATAATCGGTGGGGAAGCCCTTTTTATATCTGAAATCCTTTGCAAAAATACGCAAAACAAATTACCTTTGCAACTGTTTTTCACAGAGATTATCCGAATAAACAATATTCATGATGACAGCAAACGAAATACGTGACTCGTTTCTGAAATACTTCGAGTCCAAGGGGCACACCATAGTGCCCTCTGCCCCTATGGTTATCAAGGACGACCCCACACTGATGTTCACCAACGCAGGCATGAACCAGTGGAAGGACATCATACTGGGCACACGCAGCCCTGAGCCCCGCCGGCGTGCCGACAGCCAAAAGTGCCTGCGCGTGAGCGGAAAGCACAATGACCTGGAGGAGGTGGGACATGACACCTATCACCACACCATGTTTGAGATGCTGGGTAACTGGTCATTCGGCGACTACTTCAAGGAAGGGGCCATCGACATGGCCTGGGAGTATCTGGTGGACGTGCTCAAGATGAATCCCGACGACCTGTATGTGACCGTGTTCGAGGGCAGCAAGGAGGAGGGACTGGAGCGTGACGACGAGGCCGCCCGCTACTGGCTCAAGCATGTGCCGGCTGACCACATCATCAATGGCAACAAGCACGACAACTTCTGGGAGATGGGCGACACGGGCCCATGTGGCCCCTGCTCGGAGATACACATCGACAACCGCCTGCCCGAGGAGCGCAAGGGCATCCCCGGCCGCGACCTGGTGAACAAGGACGACCCACAGGTCATCGAGATATGGAACATCGTCTTCATGCAGTATGAGCGCAAGGCCGACGGCCATCTGGAGCCCCTCTCGATGAACGTCATCGACACGGGCATGGGCTTCGAGCGACTGGTGCGCGTCATCCAGGGCAAGCACTCCAACTATGACACCGATGTGTTCCAGCCCATCATCCAGGCCATCAGCGACATGAGCGGCTACCGCTATGGCGAGAAGGAGGAGACCGACGTGGCCATGCGCGTGGTGGCCGACCACCTGCGCACCATCGCCTTCAGCATCGCCGACGGGCAGTTGCCCAGCAATGCCAAGGCCGGATATGTCATCCGCCGCATCCTGCGCCGTGCCGTGCGCTATGCCTACACGTTCCTGGGACAGAAGGAGGCCTTCATGTACCGCCTGCTGCCTGTGCTCATCCGTGAGATGGGTGCCACCTATCCCGAACTGGAGGCGCAGAAGACACTCATCTCGAAGGTGATGAAGGAGGAGGAGGACAGTTTCCTGCGCACACTGGAGACTGGCATACGCCTCCTGGACGGTGTGATGCAGGAGACCAAGGCTGCCGGGAGCACCGTAATCTCGGGCGAGAAGGCCTTCACCCTGTTTGACACCTACGGATTCCCCCTCGACCTCACCGAACTCATCTGCCACGAGAACGGGCTCACCGTGGATGAGGAGGGCTTCAACGCCGAGATGCAGAAGCAGAAGGAGCGTGCCCGCAACGCCGCCGCCGTGGAGAATGACGACTGGGTGGAGGTGCAGCCGGGCGAGACCACCTTTGTGGGATGGGACTACACCGAGCATGAGTGCCACATCCTGCGCTATCGCCGCGTGACACAGAAGAAGCAGACTTTCTATCAGATAGTGCTTGACAAGACCCCCTTCTATGCCGAGATGGGCGGACAGGTGGGCGACCGGGGCGTGCTCGTGAGCGAGGGTGAGACCATCGAGGTCATCGACACCAAGCGCGAGAACAACCTGCCCGTGCACATCACCAGGCAGATTCCCCAGAATCCCAAGGCCGACTTCATGGCCTGTGTCGATACCGACTGGCGTCACGCCAGCGAGGCCAACCACACCTGCACGCACCTGCTGGACCAGGCACTGCGCGAGGTGCTGGGCGACCATGTGGAGCAGAAGGGCTCGCTGGTCACTCCCGAGGGACTCCGATTTGACTTCTCGCACTTCCAGAGGGTGACTCCCGAGGAACTGCGCAAGGTCGAGCAAATCGTCAATGCACGCATCCGCGAGGACATCCCCCTGCAGGACCACCGCGATGTGCCCATCGAGGAGGCCCGGAAACTGGGGGCCATCGCCCTCTTCGGCGAGAAGTATGGCGACAGGGTGCGCGTCGTGCAGTTCGGCAAGAGCGTGGAGCTGTGTGGCGGATGCCACGCTGCCAGCACTGGCCGCCTGGGCATGTTCAAGATACTGAGCGAGAGCAGCGTGGCTGCCGGAGTGCGCCGTGTGGAGGCCATCACGGGCGTGCAGGTGGAGAACCTGCTCTACAGCATGATAGACACAGCCGCCGAGTTGCGCACCATCTTCAACAACGCGCCCGACCTGAAGGCTGCCGTGCAGAAGACGCTGGCCGAGAACAGCGAGTTGCACAGCGAGCTGAGCGGGCTGATGAAGGACAAGGCCGCACAGATGAAGCAGCAGTTGCTCGCACAGGCCAAGGAGGTGAACGGGCTGAAGGTGGTGAAGGGCATCGTGCCCCTGCCGGCCGAGTTTGTCAAGGACATGGCCTTCCAGATCCGTGCCGAACTGCCGGGCAGCATCGTGGTGCTTGGCTCGATGAACGACGGCAAGCCCCTGCTCACCGCAGCGGCATCGGACGAGGCCGTGGCCGCTGGCGTGCATGTGGGCAAGAGCATACGCGAGGCTGCCAAACTCATCCAGGGCGGTGGCGGCGGACAGCCCCACTTCGCCACGGCGGGTGGACGCAATGCCGAGGGACTGACACAGGCTGTGGATAAGTTGGTGGAGTTGCTCACGGCCTAAGGAAGCCTGGCCGTAGCCCCTCCTCCGCCACACGAGGGGAGGGACAGATACAGATGGAACAGGTGCCACCACTGTGGTACACGAAAAAACGCATGCCCCTGCATTCATCAATGCAGGGGCATGCGTTTGTCTTTGCAGGGGCATGTGCAGCCCTATGCAGGGGCATGCGTTTTCGGGCACACCTTGCCCCTAATGTCGGCCCATGGCCTTTGCCCCTCCCCACAGGGAGTCCGGGGAGGGTGCTGCGGCACATACGCCCACCATGTTGGCAAGGCCCAGCAGGGTGCCTGCCACGCAGATGGCAGCCAGGCGTACGGCCTCGGCGGGGATGACCATCGTGAGTCCCGGCAGCATCCAGGTGAGCGAGGGCACGCTGTCGGGCAGCAGGAGCACGGCGGCCGTCAGCCCGCTGCCCAGCACCAGCCCCACCACCAGTGCGGCCACCATCATCATGCGGTAGCGGCGCACCTGTGCCTCCTGCACCTTCCTGACATACTCCACAGCCTCCAGTTTGCGATCCAGCGCAGCCATGAACTCACTCCCGTCGCCCAGGTCGGGCTGGAAGCCGGCAAAAATCTCCTCCAGTGTAGTGTCCTTCTTCATCATTCCTTACCCAGTTTTAGTCTCAGATGCTCGCGGCCCCTCTGCAGTTGCTTCCTCACCGCGTCCTCGCTGCACTCCATGATGTCCGCTATCTCCCTTGCCTGGTATCCCTTTATGTAAAAGAGCAGGATGGCCGTGCGCTCGTTCCCGGGCAGCGTGCCCAGTGCCGCATACAGTGCCTCGTAGCGGAAGGCACTGTCACTGCCGCCCTCGCCCGCCACCTCGTGTGCCGCATCGAGCGCGGTGGCGGGGCGCAGACCACGCTTGTGGTCGAGCAGCGTGCGGTAGGCTATCCTGTAGAGCCATGCCGCAAACCGCCCCTCGTCATGGTAGCCACTGCAGGACAGGTACGCCTTCACCAGCGTCTCCTGGGCCAGGTCATCGGCCAGCATGCGGTCGCCCAGGCACAGGGCCAGCAGGACCCGCCGCAGCGGCTCCTGCTCCTTGCGCACCAGTCGGGTGAACTCCTCTCTGTCCATCAGTTCCCCCGCTCAGTCCAGGTTGGCCCGCTGTCCCTCTGTCTCCAGTTCGTGGGCAAACATGCGCTTGCCCATCAGGAAGGCGATGATGAAGGCCAGTCCCACCGCAAGCGCGATACAGCCACCCAGCACGAGGGAGCCCATGTTGTCGTTCCATCCCGACTCCAGGGTCTGTATGGCCATGTAGCCCAGCATCCCCAGCCCCACAGCCAGGCATACGAGTCCGTACGTCAACCTCTGGAAGAGGCGTTCCTTCACGCTCTTCCTTGTCGCGCTCATGCTGTGCATGACCTCCTCTACGTTCACGCCTGGGTTCTTCTCCAGAGCCGCCAGCACAATCTCCGCACGCTTGTTGGCCTCGTGTGTCTTGTATCTCATGACCATCGACACCACCGCGATGGGCAGCACCACACAACATCCTGTCACTATCACTATTCCTGCAACTACTCCACTCATAATCTTCTCTCCAGTCTTTCTTGATTTATAATTCCGTTTTCTTGAGCCTGCTCACTATCTATAATAACGCATCTGCCGCACGAAAGGTGACACGCCAGGACAACTTTTTCCGAAAATTCTTCCGGAGCACCCCTCGCGTTAGCCAAAAAGCCGTAACTTTGAGGCGGAAAGACCACGAAAGTGCGCCTGACCGCACAAGTCTTATTGATAAAGAAGAAAGCATTGGCTATTATCTCGCGTTCTGCTGAAAGCGTAGGAAACTTTAAGTGAAATAAGGACCAAGGATAATAGGTAAGGGATTCCTGTATGCGTGGAAGCCCCCCTCCTGCCATAATAAGCGATGCACAGCCCCCATGGGGGCGTGGGCACTTATTTGGCAGGAGAAGAGGTTTCATTCCTACGCTACCTCGCAGAACGCAGTAAGGGGCTTGCGCCCCCTTTTGCGTTCCGCGCGTGATATAGTCTATGCTCCAGGGAAGAATGAACCTAAAAGAAAGGAGATAGATTATGAAAAAGATTTTTATGTTGCTGGTCGTGGCGGCCACAGTGCTCTCGGCTATGGCGCAGCGGGATGTGACGAAATTCCTGGGCATCCCTGTGGATGGAACCAAGGCGGAGATGCGCCGGAAACTTATCGCTAAAGGGTTTACCCCGACCAAACTGCCGGGCTATGACTTCCTGGAGGGGGAGTTTAATGGGGTGAGTGTGCATGTGTTTATCGTTACGAACAACAACAAGGTTTATCGTATTTATTTGTGTGATGCGAAAGGCCGTAGTGAGGCTGACATAAAGATAAGGTATAACAACCTGGTGCGTCAGTTTGAGGAGAACAAACGGTATGTTTCCTTGGGAGACTACACTCTATCTGATGAGGAACGTATCTCATTCGAGATGTTGGTGCATAAAAAGAGTTATCAAGCGGTATTCTACCAGCAACCAAATACTGAGCAGGTGGACACGCTTGCCATCCAACAAAGAATGAGAGAGGAGTTGCTGAAAAAGTACACCGCAGAGCAACTGGAAAATCCTACGGAGGAGATGCAAAAGGATGTTCAGTCAATCACTTACGCTTTGACTTTAGAATATCTTCGCAAGAAACCTGTGTGGTTTACTATTTGTGAGTCTAATGGCGAATACAGCATAGCCATGTACTACGACAACGAGTACAACCACGCCAATGGCGAGGACTTGTGACAAATGTGCAGACCATAAAACTAACGAGAAGAAATGTGTCAAGATACAGATAATGCGGGCTGAAAGCCCCAAAAGCACATAGCCCAGGACAACGTCCTGGGTTAATCCAGGCACATTGCCAGGCACGCCCTGAAGGGGCAAAAGCATAAGATGTGAACGCTTTTGCCCCTTCGGGGCGCATTGCCAGTGTTTTGGCGTGCCCTCTTCTTCGCAGACAGCCAGAGGACGAAATGCATTCCACGGCTCAGAAAGGTGGCTCAATAGGGCTTAGTCGTAGATATATGATGGAGAAAGTGATGTGTATTCGTGGATTTGGCTTAACTTTGTGCAAAAAGAAGCATGGCACAGACTCAAGATGTTCGCTGGGTACAGCGGCTCAGCAATTACGACAAGGCACTGGCGCGGCTGCGTAGTGCGGCCAGGATTGTGCAGGAACAGGGGCGTGCCGACAGCGAGGTGGACGACCTGCTGAAGGAGGGACTGGTGCAGCGTTTTGAATATACCCAGGAGTTGGCCTGGAAGGTGATGAAGGACTATGAGGAGTATCAGGGCTACACCGATGTGCTGGGCTCCAGGGATGCCATACGCAAGGCCCTGCAGATGGGGCTTGTTGAGGATGCGGCATGGATGGACACCATCTCCTCACGCAACCTCACCTCGCATTGTTATGACGAGGATGAGTTCAATGACGTGTTAAGCCGGATCATAGGGAGTTACCTGCCCGTCTTTGACAAGTTCAGCAAAAGGATGAACTCTTTGAAGGACACTGGGCTCTCCCGCTGACCCTTTTCGCCCCCAGGACATGGCAAGATACGGAATCGGTGAGGAGGTGTGGAGACAATTACGGGAGGTACTGGCCCACTTCCCGCACATTGAGAAGGCGGTTCTCTTTGGCTCGCGCACCAAGGGAACCAGCAAGCCTTTCTCTGATGTGGATATAGCCCTGGTGGGTAAGGGGGCCACACTCGACGACATTCTGGGCTTGAGAAACGAGGTGGAAGACCTCCTGTTGCCCTACGAGTTTGACTTCTGTCTCTACGGCCGTTTGCAGAATTCCGAGTTTAGAAGTCACATTGACAGGTGTGGGGTGGAGGTTTACCCTGCCTTTGGCGTGCCTTTCTCCCCGAAGCACGAAGGTTCTTGAATGTCCTCTCTGCTTTGATGCGTAGCTTTCAGCGGGCATTTTGAGAGAGACGTAAAGTATAGTTTGCAACTTTTCGCAATAGAATGAAACTATACTTGCAGAAAAGTTGCTATTTTTGCAAAGTATAGTTGCAGAGGACGACAAAATGGACAAACAGATTATCAAGAGCATCATTATCGAGAAACAGGAGGCAATTCCTGCCTATTCATTGACGCACAGGGATATGAAGTTCGGAACGGGAACTAATTATGTGCTTGTGGGACTGAGGCGGGCAGGCAAGTCGTATCTCCTCTACCAGGACATCCAGGACCGGATAAAGGCGGGGGAGATGACAGCCCAGGATATGCTGTATGTCAACTTTGAGGACGAGCGTCTTGCTTATATCCAGGCAGAGGAACTGGGTATTGTGCTTGACGCTTACATGGAACTGTATCCAGGCCGGAGGCCATACATCTACCTGGACGAGATACAGAACGTGGAGGGCTGGGAAAAGTTTGCCCGCCGCCTGGCCGACTCACAATACCGTGTGATGATTACAGGAAGCAACGCCAAAATGCTCAGCCACGAGATGGCCTCCACACTGGGTGGTAGGTATATCCCACGTGAGGTGTTCCCGTTCTCCTTTCGGGAGTACCTCGATTATCACCAGGTGACACTGGACAGGAATTGGGAGTACAGCCCGGAGTCCAGGTCGTGGGTGGCGCGCCTGTTTGCCACGTATCTTTATCAGGGAGGCATTGCAGAGTCGTTTGAACAGTCGGACAAGCGCGAGTACATGAATGCCCTTTATCAAAAGATACTCCTGGGAGACATCGTGGAGCGCAACAGCATACGCAATCCGCGCGTATTCAGATTCCTGGCCCGGAAACTGGCCGACAGCGTGATGCAGCCCACCTCACTTACACGCATGCAGCACATGGTCAAGTCAACTGGAGACACCATCAGTATGCCTGCGCTCAAGGACTATCTGGGGTATATGCAGGATGCCTATCTGTTTTTCTCCGTTCCCAACCTTGTTTCCCCTGTGACTGAGCGTTCTGTCCTACAGAAGAGGTATGTGGCCGACAATGGCATCCTCAACCTTTTCCTGTCGCAGGGAGAGACCAAGTTGCTGGAGAACGTCGTGGCGGTGGAACTGAACCGCAGATACCGGGGGACAGAGGAAGAACCTGCGCTTTATTACTACAGCAAGGGAGTGGAGGTTGATTTCTGTGTCCCAATGGCCAAAATGGCCATACAGGTGAGTTACAGCATGGACGATGTTGCCACCCGCGAGCGTGAACTGGGTGCGTTGGCCAGGTTCATGAGGGCTTTTCCCGAATACGAGGGCTTGGTCATCACGCGTGACCATGAGGAGGAGATAGACGTGGATGGACATCCCATCCGCATCCTTCCCGCATGGAAGTGGCTGTTGCGGTGACGCATTACGGCAGTGGCTGGATGCACGTGCTACTCCTCCACCTGCCGCTTTGGCCAGTTGATGAGGAACACACGCTCGGTGGCACGTGTCAGCGCGGTGTAGAGCCAGCGCAGATAGTCGGGAGTGAGCATCTCCTCGGTGAGGTATCCCTGGTCGATATAGACGTGGCTCCACTGCCCGCCCTGTGCCTTGTGACAGGTGACAGCATAGGAATACTTGATTTGCAAGGCATTGAAGTAAGGGTCGGCACGCAGCCTCTTCATCCGCTCGCGCTTGTCCCCAATCTCGGGATAGTCGGCCCACACGGCCTGGAACAGGGCCTCCTGCTGCTGTCGCGTGAGTGCCGGGGACTCGCTCATGAGCGTGTCCAGCAGCACCGTCACCTCCATCTCGCGGTTGCTGTAGTCGGGAAAGGTGAGCGTGGCATCCGCAAAGCGGAAGCCATAGAGCCTCCGCTCGTTGTGCACGCGGCGCACGATGGCCGTGTCCCCATTGGCGATGAACGGCATCTGCTGCTCCTTCCCTGGCGAGGCAGATGCCTCCCGCTCAGTCCAGAAGTAGTTGTTCCGGGCTATCATCACCTGGTCACCCCCGCCCAGTTCCTCTTCCATATATAATATGCGCGCGCGGATGCCCTGGTTGAAGATGCCCGCCCGCTTGTTGCTCCTGGTCACCACCATCGTGTCGTCCGTGCCGCAGCGGCTATAACTGCTCTCCAGCGACTCTATCAACTCCTCGCCAGTCACCACCTGTATGTCGGGCATGCCCCGCAGGCGGAAGCGTGGGAAGCCAATGCCCCCGTCGGCCCTGGCCAGCATGTGCCTCAGCATGGTCGCGTTCCACAGTATGCCCGAGTTGCCCGCCTGGCGCACCACCTCCGTCATCTGCGCCTGCCACACCCGCAGTCCGTAGCTGGCCAGCACACCCTGGTCAAGCGCGGGACTCTCGTCGGTGCCCACGGGGGGAAGCTGTGCCGAGTCGCCCACGAGCATGAGCCTGCATCCCTCGCAGGAATAGACATAGTGGATGAGGTCGTCCAGCAGGCGGCCTGTGCCGAAGGACACACCACCGTCCCCTCCCGCATTGGAGACCATTGATGCCTCATCGACAATGAAGGTCATGTGCTTGTGCAGGTTGACGCCAGGCTGGAAGGTGCCAGGGTCGGTGAGTGCCCTCTGGCGGTAAATCTTCCTGTGGATGGTGTAGGCCGGCATCCCGGCATATTGTGCGAAGACCTTTGCCGCCCGCCCCGTGGGTGCCAGCAGCATGACAGGCTGCTTCAGCTGGGTGAGCGTCTGCACCATGGCCGCCACGAGCGAGGTCTTGCCCGTGCCCGCATACCCCCTCAGCAGGAAGGCCGCGTCAGCCTCCCTGCTCAACATAAACTCAGCCCACGCCATGATGGCTTTTTGCTGGCATTCTGTAGGTTCGTGCGTGAAATGTGCGCGCACCAACCCCTCCAAATCCTCTGTAAATGGCATTCTATTGCAGAAAAATCTCCAAGGAGACCTTGTATGTGGATTATTTATTCTACTTTTGTAATGCGAATATACGAAATAAAAAACAAAATACGACATGAAGCAGAAGAAGATTGTAAATCTTATCCTGGGCGTGTGTGCTGCTTTGCTGCTGTTCATCTGCTGGCATAGCATCTCCGACACGATTGGGTTTGACAAGGAGGTTGCTCAGCGTGAGGCGGTCGTGAAGGCGCGGCTCATCGACATCCGCAAGGCGGAGGAGGAGTACAAAAAGCAGCACGATGGGGTGTATTGTGGAGATTGGCAGGAGTTGGTAGACTTTGTCCGTAATGGAAGGCTGCCTATTGTAAAGAAGTTGGGAGACTTGACAGAAGCCCAAATGGACAAAGGGTTGACAGAAGCCACAGCTGCTGCTATCGTCAATAGCGGCAACCAGGCTGCCATCGCAGCAAATGGTCTGGAACACTTCCGTAGAGATACAGTATGGGTGTCACTTCGAGATTCACTGTATGGGGATGACTTTGTGCCAGACTCACTTCCTTATATTCCCTATTCAAATGGACAGAAGTTTGAATTGGATGCGAGACCTTATCAATCAACCAATTCGCAAGTTATCATGCAGGTGATGGAGTGCAACGCTCCCGACAGCTGCTTCCTCAAGGGGATGGGCAAGGCTGGCAAGCGACTCATCTATAACCGCGCCGAGGAGGCTGATGCCAAGGGTGCATACGCTGGCTTGAAGATTGGCGACGCTGGCTCAAACTGGAACAATAATGCAGGCAACTGGGAGTAATAGCCCCCAGACCACATACAGACTGTCCATCCACGTCCTCGTGGATGGATTTTCTGTCTCTGTCAGCGACTCCTCGGGACGGCAGGTGTGGCAGGCGGGACAGCCCATGCCCGGGGCGGACAGCCTGGCCCGGGCGGCTGCGCTGAGGGCTGCCCTGCAGGACGGGCGTGTCACCTCGCACACCTACACCCAGGTGGAGGTGGTGTCGCACGCCCCCTCGACCTATGTGCCTGTCGAACTCTTCCGCCGCTCGGATGTGCCCTCGCTCTACAGGCTCACGTTCTCCAGCGCGCGGGTGAGCAATGCCGACATACGTCACAGAATACTCCCCGGCATGGATGTCATCGAACTCTTCTCCCTGAGCCAGCCGATGGCCCAGGCCGTGACCGACCTCTATCCCCAGGCCGAGCTGCAGGGCAGGGCAGGACAGGTGGTGGCCCAGGCGGCCGAGGCTGACCGCAAGCAGAGGGACGCGGAGCCCAGGATGTATGCGCGCGTAGAGGACAGCACATTGCACCTGTGCCTGCTCACGGGCGGGCAACTTCGCTTCGCCTGCACCTACCCAGCACTCAATGATGCCGACCGCATCTATTTCCTGATGGCCGCGTGGCGCAACCTGGGGCTGGACGCACAGAAGACTCCCTGCCTGCTCACTGGGGCATCGGAGTCGCTGCGGCAGGAACTCACGAACTATATACTCAACGTAGAAACATGCGCGTAATCACTGGAAAATACAAGGGACGACGCTTCGACATCCCCCGCACCTTCAAGGCACGCCCCACGACGGACTTCGCCAAGGAAAACCTGTTCAATGTCCTGCAGGGCTACATCGACTTCGATGAGGCTCCCTCGGCACTCGACCTTTTCTCGGGCACGGGCAGCATCACGCTTGAGTTGCTGAGCCGTGGCTGCGGGCATGTGGTGTCGGTGGAGCAGGATCCGCTGCACTTCAGCTTCATCTGTGGCTTTATTGACAAGTTGCAGGCCAGGGAGGCATTTCCCGTGCGTGCTGACGTGTTCCGCTACTTGGCGCGCTGTCGTGATCGGTTTGACTTCATCTTTGCCGACCCGCCATACGCCCTGGAGCAACTGCCGCAGTTGCCCGACATCGTGCTTGACTGCAACCTGCTCAACGAAGGCGGCCTCTTCGTGCTCGAGCATGGCAAGCACAACGACTTCTCGCAGCATCCACGCTTCGTGGAGCACCGTGCCTATGGCAGCGTCAACTTCTCATTCTTCCAGTAAAGAGCCATCTTGCACACCTCGCCGCTATCATGTGCCAGGCGTGCGACTCTTTAGTGATGGATGGAAAAAATTGATATTGTGATAACATAATCTCGCCCTGCAGGATGCGCTTGCGGCATCTGGCAGGGCGAGTCTGTTGTTGGCCAGGATGAGGTGTTACTTGACGCTCACCTCATTGTTCGTCATCATATTCTGCACGATGGTGCCTGCGGGTATCTCTGCCTCACCACCCTTGATGGCCAGGCAGCCCAGACATGGCCACATGAAGATGCCCAGGCCCACTCCCAGGCCTATGGCCTTTCCCTTCTTGCTTACCCCTTCCTTGACCAGCGGTTGCCCCATCAGGCGCACCACCTCGCCATTGGTGGCTGTGGTGGAGAGGAAAGTCACCGACACAGAGCCTGGACGTCCGCAGCCACGCTTCTTGGTGCCTGTCACTTGGTTCTGCACGGGGGTGCCCGCCGCGATGACTGTCACCCCGTCCACCTTCACGTCTTGTGCTACGGTGATGTTTGCTGAGTTGCTCTTGCTGGTTACTTTCTCATTGAAGGCAAGCGGGATGAGCGTGCCTGCCTTTAAGACCTTTTGTGCGGAGACACCTGCACAGGAAGCCAGGGCACATAGTAGGAGGAATTTTCTTAGCATGATTTACGATTTGTTGTTAGATGTACTTGTCATGCTGCAAATGTAGTGCGAAATGCTTGTCAGGCCTGTGGCCTCCTGTGGCCGGCTTGGCTTCACTCTGTGGCCAGTTTGTCACGACAGAAGAGCGATGCTGACAGGTCGTGGAAGAAATCATGCTTGAGCACCCTGCTGATGCGTGCCAGGAGCGCAGTGTCGATGCTGCTTCTCTTGAGTATCTTGTAGGCGTTGGTGCGGTCACAGCCCAGGTGGGCCGCCAGCCAGGCTGGCGTGCGCTCCTGGCGCAGGAGTTCCTCTGATATGAGTTGACCGATGTGTTGCATGGGAAAAAAAGAAGAGCGGAACTGGTTGCTCACTTACTCCAAATCCAGGTACCGCCAAGTAACCGCGTAAACGAATAAGCACAATCAGTTCACGCCCTTGCGGACGCGAACTCTCTGCACACTTATTCTCGTTTACTTCAATTGGCGGTTTCGGATTTGGAGAAAAGGATGACCTAAGTTCTGTATCTGTTATGAGTTGTCTCTGTTATCTGTCTGTTCTGATTCTTTTGGGTGGGTGAATAGGCAGGGGCCATCATGGCTTCCTGTCCGTTGGATTATCTCTTGTGCAAACTTACAACAATTCGCTGGATTGCCCGCAATGTGATGCACAAAAAATGCATGCCCCTGCGTTGTTCGTCGCAGGGGCATGCATGTGCCATCGCAGGGGCATGCGCGTAGCATCGCAGGGGCATGCATGGCTTGGTGCTCAGAAGTGTCCTGGCCCTCTCCCTGGGCCACCAGGGCCGCCACCAGGGCCTCCGTGTCCGCCGAAGCCTTGCATGCGTGCGCCCCGGCTGCCCATGAGGTTGAGTTTGTAGATGAGGTGTACCATCACATAGGAGTGTATGGCGTTGGTCCAGGAGTCGCTTCGCATGGTCGCGCTGATGGCGCGGCTGATGCTGCTGCGCTCCCTCAGGATGTCGTACCACTGCACACTGATGGTGGCCGCCTTGTTCTTGAGGAACGACTGGCTTACCTGCGCGTTCCATATCAACTCGTTTGTGTTCATGCTCGCGTCCTCATAGCCACGGCGGCACTGCTCGCCGATGTCGGTGCTGAGACTGGTGCCCCAGGGCGCGTTGATGGTGAGGTTGCCTCCATAGTTGAAACTCCAGTTGTCCATGTTGGCGTTCCTCTGTAGGGCCGAGCGTGCGTGCTGGTAGTTCACACCACCATTCACACCCACCTCCAGCAGGTCATTGCGGAAGTTCAGACGCACGTTCTCGTTCACGTTGGTCGTCTTGGTGGTGGCCTTCTGCAGGGGTGTGTTGCTGAAGATGTAGTCCATGTTCACGCTTCCGTTAGGCAGATAGATGTTGCCCCAGTCTGCTCCGTCGCTGTTACTGCTCAGGTAACCCACATTGTTGCTGTAGTTGAGGTTGGTGAAGGTGTGCACGTTGAAGTACTTCTTCCTGCCCATGGCCGTGTTGAACATGATGGCTCCTCCCGCGTTCCAGTTGCCGTTGATGTTCATGGGACGCGTGTATCGGGCACCCGACTCTGTGTTGTAGATGGTGGCACTGCTGATGCTGTTGCGCGTCTGGTTATAGCGCGCGTTGACCATCCACCCGCGTTGCTTCTCTGACACATAGGCATTGTAGAAGAGGTCCAGGTTGTTTTGCCAGCTGCTGCGCAGTCCACTGTTGCCCGTGCTGATGTTCAGCGGGTCGCTGCTGTCGGTCACCTCCAGCAGATTGGTCATGCTGGGCTGGTTCATCCAGCCGTTGAACCGCGCCCGCAGTTCGCTGGTGTTGCTTATCTTCCAGCGGTAATCCACCCTGGGTGCCCAGTTGAACGTGTGGCGCACGACGGTGGTGTCCAGCAGGTTGCGCGCGTAGTCCATGTGGGTGGTCTGCGGCTGCAGGCTCACGCCGAAGTTGAGACGGCTCTCTCCCTTATTGTATCGGAACATGAGGTTGGCCTCGTGGTTGTACTCCCGGTAGGTGGCATACTGGCTGTTCTGGGCATTGTAGCAGTAGTTGAGAGAGTCCAGCCCGGGGATGTAGCCCAGGTAGAGTTGCTCCTGGGTGTAGTAGCCACCGAACTTGGTGAGCAGGCTGTCGATGCTGTACATGCTGCGGTCGTTGTCGCTGTAGCGGTACTGGAACTGGTAGCTCATCTGCAGGTTGAGCGCGCCTATGATGGGCTCGGTGTAGCTCAGACGCGTGCGGAAGTTATAGGACACGCTGGGCGAGGTGATGTACTGGTTGGTGAAGTCATTGTCCCCGCGCTGGTAATAGTTGATGACCGAGCGGCTGAACGACTCGCTCTGGCTGTCCTGGTAGGATCCGCCCAGGTTGAGTGTCACGTTGCGTCCTGCTTTGTGCAGCCTGCGGTTGACCTGCAGACGGCCCTCGACGCTGTTGCTGTGGCTGTCTGACATGCTGCTGCGCACATTGTCGTTGACGGCTATGCTGTCGCGTATCATGCGGTTCTCCTCCAGGTTGTACTGCGTGAGCGGGTCGGTCATGGTGACTCCGTTGTAGGTGGCATAGGGGTCATCGTTGAAGGTCACACTCTGGCTGTAGCCCCTGCGGCTCGACTGCGAGTGCGAGAAACTGGGACGGAAGAAGAGGTTGGTCATGCTGTCGGGCATCCACTCCAGGCGCAGCCCCACGTTCACGTTGCTGCTTGTGCTCAGGCTCTGGTTCATCTGGTTGCTGAAGGTGGAGTGCACCTCGTCAAGGAAAGTCTGGCTGTTGGACTTCGACAGCGAGTTGCTCTTCGAGTGGCTGTAGCGTATGTTGCCTCCCGCCTTGAAGAGTCCGGCCGAGTAGTCCGGCTTGCCGTTGTCCCACCAGAAGTTTGCTCCCGCCATGGTGCTGGTGGTGATGCCTCCGCCACCTCCCCAGCGCGGTCCTCCCCAGCCAAATCCGTTGTCATTGACATTGTTCCGGCTCAGGATGAGCGAGAACTGCGAGTGGTCCAGGAAGCGGTTCACGTTGGCCTTGCCCGTGTATCGGTCCTCGGTGCCATAGCCCAGGTCGATGTTGGCTATCCAGCCCTCCTTCATCTCCTTCTTGACTGTGAGGTCAAGCACCGTCTCCTCCTCGCCGTCGTCGATGCCCGTGATGCGCGTGTAGTCACTCTTCTTGTCGTATGCCTTTATCTTCTTCACCATCTTGGTGGGCAGGTTCTTCATGGCCATCTTGGTGTCGTTGTCAAAGAACTCCTTGCCCTCGACCATCACCTTGGACACAGTCTTTCCGTTGATCTTGATGGTTCCGTCATCACTCACCTCCGCACCGGGGAGCTTCTTCACCAGTTCCTCCAGCGCCGAGCCCTCGGGCAACTTGTAGGTGTCGGCGTTGTAGATGAAGGTGTCGGCCTTCATCTCCACCTGTGCCACTGACGACACCACCTCGGCCTCCTTCATCATGCTGGCGTTCTCCTTCATGGCGAGGGTGCCCAGGCTGACCTCCTTCTTGCCCTTCTCCAGCGTGATGTCCTTCCACTGGGTGACGTATCCCACAAAGGTGAGACGCATGATGTACTTGCCTGCCTTCACGGCGGGCATGCGGAACTTGCCGTTCTCGTCGGTGGAGATGCCTGTCACCTGTGCGCTGTCCTTCTGGCTCAGCAGCACCACCGAGGTGCCTGGCAACGGGCTCCCGTCGGCTGCGTCGGTGACGGTGCCGGTGAGCGTGACGCGCTGTGCGAGAGCCAGCAGTGGCATGAGCAGCATCATCGCTGCCAGCATGATTCTTCTTTCCATTGGTGTCGTGATGTTCTTGTGTCCGAAAGTCTGACTCCCACCCGGTCGTGTGGTTTAATCTTCCAGGCCTTTTCCTTATAGTTTTAATATCCTTTCACGCCTGCTGTCCTGGGTGGGACAAGCGGGCATGGCGAGCCGTGTCCTGTGGGCTCAATGCCAGTGGGGGAGGGGGTGACAGGGCGGGCGGATATGACAAAGGGGAACCTTCTGAGGGGCTCCCCTTTGTCTGTGTGTCCTGTTGTCAGACCTGCTGCATCAGGCCTGGCGGTAGTTCTCGACCTGGCTTGTGCTGCCCATGCGCTCCACCAGTGTCGAGTGCCTGGCCACCTCTGCCTCGGCATGGTTGGCAAACACTTGCAGTGAGCGGGCGAAGAGCTCGGGTGCCTTGGTGGCGTTCTGCATGAGCAGTTGGCACATGATCACGTCGGCAGCCATCTCATAGAGGTGGCGTGCGCACAGGTCATGCACCTCCTGGCTCTCGGCCTCCTTGACCAGGGCCACGCTGGCGTTGAACTTCCCGGCCATCTCTGCCACGCGTGCCTTGACATCCTCCAGTTCGGGAGCCACGGGCATCTGGGCGTAGTCCTCGATGACTGAGGAGTAGAATCCATTGGTCACATAGCGGATGGCAGCCACCGTCTGCAGCTGGGTCGTGCCCTCATAGATGCTGGTGATGCGTGCGTCGCGGTAGATGCGCTGGCAGGCATACTCCAGCATGAAGCCGCTGCCGCCGTGCACCTGGATGCAGTCATAGCCGTTCTGGTTGGCATACTCGCTGTTCATGCCCTTGGCCAGGGGAGTGAAGGCATCGGCCAGCTTGCTGTACTTCTTCATCTCGGCACGCTCCTCGGGCGTGAGCTTGCGGTCACGTGCGATGTCCTCCAGTGCCTTGTAGATATCCACATAGCGTGCTGTCTGGTAGAGCAGGGCACGTCCAGCGTCCAGCTTGGCCTTGATGTTGCTTATCATCTCGGCCACAGCGGGGAACTCGATAATGGCGCGCCCAAACTGCTTGCGGTCGCGTGCATAGGCCACAGCCTCGTCATAGGCTGCCTGTGACAGGCCCACACTCTGGGCTGCTATGCCCAGTCGTGCGCCGTTCATCAGTGACATCACATACTTGATGAGGCCCAGTTTGCGGTCACCGCAAATCTCGCACTTGGCGTTCTTATACACCAACTCACACGTTGGTGAGCCATGGATGCCCAACTTGTTCTCGATGCGGCGCACATCCACTCCGCCGTCACGCTTGTCATAGATGAACATGCTCAGGCCGCGTCCGTCGCGTGTGCCAGCCTCCGAGCGCGCCAGCACCAGGTGGATGTCAGAGTCACCATTGGTGATGAAACGCTTCGAGCCATTCAGCCTCCAGCACTGGTTCTCCTCGTCATAGGTGGCCTTGAGCATCACACTCTGCAGGTCCGAGCCAGCGTCGGGCTCGGTGAGGTCCATTGACATGGTCTCCCCGGCACACACGCGGGGGATATACTTCTTGCGCTGCTCCTCGCTGCCGAAGCAGAAGAGCGTCTCGATGCAGTCCTGCAGCGACCAGATGTTCTGGAAGCCTGCATCACCGGCAGACACAATCTCATTGGCGGCTGTATATACAGTCACGGGCAGGTTAAGCCCGCCGTAGCGGCGTGGCATGGTCATTCCGTTCATGCCGGCCTGGACCATGGTGCCCAGGTTCTCGTAGGTCTTGCTGGCGTAGCGCACACGTCCGTTCTCGCAGTGAGGCCCCTCGGCATCCACATCCTCGGCGTTGGGCGCTATCACGTTGGCTGTGATGTCGCCCACCACATCCAGCACGCGGTCATAATTGTCCATGGCATCCGCATAGTCCTGCGGTGCCTCGTCATACTGGTCCTTGTCCTCGTAGGCGCGCTCCTTGAGTTCCACGATGCGCTCCATGAGCGGACTGTTCTCCAGCTCAAACTTTATCTCTTTCCTGTCGCTATAGTAGTTTGCCATTTCTTTGAGGTTTTGAGGTTCTGAGGTTTTAAGGTTTTAAGGTTCTGGACGTGTGTCTCCTGCGAAACCTCACGGCCTAATAACCTAAAAACCTTATAACCTGTATTAAACCTTACTTGCTATTCTGTTTGTAATACTTAATCAGTTTGGGCAACACTTCCTCCACCGTGCCATTGATGACATAGTCGGCTATCTGGTTGATGGGCGCGTTCTCGTCATTGTTGATGCTGATGATGATGCCGCTCTCCTTCATGCCGGCCACATGCTGGATGGCTCCACTGATGCCACAGGCGATATATACCTTGGGGCGCACGGTCACTCCCGTCTGCCCGATCTGCAGGTCATGGTCACAGAAGCCCGCATCCACAGCCGCACGGCTTGCGCCCACCTCGGCATGCAGGACATGAGCCAGTTCGTAGAGCAGGCCAAATCCCTCGCGTGAGCCCACGCCATAGCCGCCGGCCACGATGATGGGAGCACCCTTCAGGTTGTTCTTTGCGGCCTCCACATGGCGGTCCAGCACGTGGGTCACATACTCAGCCTCGGGCACATACTTGGCCACATCCTCGATGATGACCTCGCCCTGGTAGTTGTCGTCCAGCACCTCGGCCTTCATCACGCCACTGCGCACAGTGGCCATCTGGGGGCGGTTCTCGGGGTTGACGATGGTGGCCACGATGTTGCCGCCAAAGGCAGGACGAATCTGGTAGAGCAGGTTGTCATAGTGCTTGCCCAGTTTCTTGTCATCATGGGGGCCAATCTCCAGGGCTGTGCAGTCGGCAGTCAGTCCGCTGTGCAGGGCCGAGCTCACGCGCGGGCCCAGGTCACGTCCCACCACATCGGCACCCATCAGGCATATCTGTGGCTGCTCCTGCCTGAACAGGTTCACCAGCACAGCCGTGTGGGGCTTTGAGGTGTAGGGAGCCAGTCCGGGAGCATCGAAGATGTGCAGGCGGTCCACCCCATAGGGCAGGATTTGCTTCTCTACCTCTCCTGTGATACCGCTTCCTGCGGCTATGGCCTCCAGTTGCACGCCCAGTGTGTCGGCCAGTTTGCGCCCCTTGGTGAGCAGTTCCTGGCTCACCTCGGCCACCTTGGTGCCCTCTATCTCGCAATATACGAATACGTTGTTCATAGTGTCCTTTCCTCCTCTTTATCCGATAGTGTGGTTGGCCAGGAGTTCCTGTACCAGTGCGTTAATGTCCTCGTCGCTGCCAGTGAGCACCTTGCTCTCCTTGGCCTTGAACACGATGTTCTCCACGTTCTTCACCTTGGTGGGCGATCCTGCCAGTCCGCACTGCTGCAGGTCGGCATTCACGTCGGCACAGTTGAGTTGCCCCAGTTTCAGGTAGGGCTTCTGGTCATACTGTGCTGCATAGGGCTGGTCGGCCCATGTGGTGCCCTGTGGCAGTTCCATGGGAGCCTTGGCACGCTTGTACTTCATCACCCGCTTCACGTTGCGTGGGCGACAGGGAGCCGCGCTCCCGTTCACCGTGAGCACGCAGGGGAGGGCACTCTCCACCGTCTCCACGCCACCATCGATGTGACGCTTCACGCGTATGGTCCCGTTCTCACAGGCGAGAATCTCCTCGGTGTAGGTAATCTGGTTCAGTCCCAGCTTCTCTGCCACCTGGGGGCCCACCTGTGCTGTGTCGCCGTCGATGGCCTGTCGGCCGCCGATGATGAGGTCCACATCGGGCTGCACATGCTTGATGGCAGTGGCCAGGGCATAACTGGTGGCCAGCGTGTCGGCACCGGCAAAGGCACGGTCAGTAAGCAGGTAGCCATCGTCGGCACCACGGTACATGGCCTCGCGGATGACTTCTGCTGCGCGTCCGGGGCCCATGGTGATGACAGTCACTGTGGTTCCGGGGTTCTGGTCTTTCAGTCTGAGGGCCTGCTCCAGCGCGTTCAAATCCTCGGGATTGAAGATGGCAGGCAGTGCGCTGCGGTTCACGGTGCCTTCAGGAGTCATGGCATCGGGACCCACGTTGCGCGTGTCGGGCACTTGCTTGGCAAGTACTACAATCTTTAAGCTCATACTTTATATATTATATGATGTATGTAATGAATTGCACATTTATGGTAAAACCGTGCAAAGTTACATGTTTCCCCCGATATGGCAAAGGCAAGTGCTGGAAATTGAAATCTTTTAGGAAATCAAACGCAAGGTGCTTACTTTGCCGTCGCAGTAGTACTTACTTGGGTCTCGCAAGGCGCTTGCTTGGCCATCGCAGTATTACTGCCTTTTTTCCGGGGCTCCTTGACCAAAACAGGGAAAACACCTTGGCTGGCTCTGAAGTCCCTCCCGTCCATCCCCCTGACGCTTCGTGCCAGGAGCCAGCAGAACAAAAACCTGCCTTCGGCAAAAACTCTTCCTCGTGCTCGCTGGGCTGTCTTATCCCATCCGCTTGTCGCTCCCAACTATTCCTTCCAACTCAGTCCTTCCTGGCCTTGATGCCACATATAGAAATGCTATGGGGAAATGCCGCTCAATGTCGAAAGGAGTGGGCGTGTCGTTACGGCCTGTCTGCTCCTGGGATGTCAGAGGCTGTCTGTGGGGCAAAGAGCCGTCCCAGCCGATTGTCCCTCACAATGTAGCCGTCCCTCAGGAGACGCTGGCGGCAGTTCAGCCCCACCACCCGGTCATACTCCTCGCTGAGCCTGCCCTCCTGGTAGAGCGCATAGAAGTAGCGCCAGTGCCGCCCGCCATGCTTTCCCCGGTGGGTCTCCAGTTGCTTTCCACCGTTTATCATCTTGTGCATGAAGTGCTCGCGTCCACGCATGGGGTAGTGATAGACCACAATCCCGCTGCGCCTCTCGCGGTGTGGCAGCATCGTCACCTTGTGGTTGCCCATGGAGATTTGCAGGTAGCCATCCGTGCGGTGCATCACCTTCTTGTAATGCCGTGAGAAGATACTGTAGGGTGAGAGGCCATATTCCTGCAGGTCGGGCACCTCGCGTATGGTGCATGTCCATTCCTGGTAGGGCTTCCCCTCCTCGGGACAGACGTTCCGCACCTCGGCGGCCAGCACATTGGCATGCGTCACCGAGGGCTCTGACTTCAGGTTGCCAGTGGCTGGGAACCAGAACTCATCGGCATCGGCATTGATGACCCAGTCGGCCCGGTAGCGCGTCTTGGCCATCCACACCATGCGGTCCACCCACCTCTTCTGCTCATATCCGCTGGCAGGCTCGTGGATGCTCTCCAGCACCCATCCCCGCCGCACATATTTCTCGATGATGGCGGGGGTGGAGTCGGTGGACGCATTGTCGGTGATGATGAACCCGTCCACGCCCATGGCCTTGTGGAAGAGGATGTTCTGCTCCAGCACGTCGGCCTCGTTCTTCACCAGCAGGGTCATGATGAGGCGTGGGTGTGGGGTGCGCCTCATGCTCGATGGCAGGTCGGCGAGTGCGCGCAGCAGTTTCAGTATGATGTTCATGAGTCCTTGTCTTAGTGGCATTCAGCGTGCCCTCACCTGTCCAAGGGTGACAGCACCGCAAATCTGTGCGAAGGTAGGAAAACTTGTGCTCCTGGCAAAGTGATTGCACCGAAAAGTCATTGTGCCGGGCCCAGAACTTTGCCAGGTCGGCAGGAATGGCTATCTTTGTACTAAGGTTATGAGGTTTTAGGGTTGTGAGGTTTTTAGGTCTTTTGGGGAAAGGAGCCCTATGGCTGTGACTCGTACAGCTGTATGGGCGAAAGTCCGAAGACCAGGAAGCATACAACCTTATAACCTCAAAACCTTATAACCTCAAAACCTCAAGGAAACATGAAACTGATAAGTTGGAATGTGAATGGCCTGCGGGCCGTGGTGGGGAAGAACTTCCGTGAAGTCTTCCAGTCGCTTGACGCTGACTTCTTCTGCCTGCAGGAGACCAAGATGCAGGCGGGGCAACTTGACCTGGAGTTCCCTGGCTACCACTCCTGGTGGAACTATGCCGACCGGAAGGGCTACAGCGGGACGGCCATCTACAGCCGCCTTGAGCCCATCGCTGTCACCTATGGCATGGGCATCGACGAGCATGACCATGAGGGCAGGGTCATCACGCTGGAGATGGAGGACTTCCACCTCGTGTGTGTCTATACCCCCAACAGCCAGGACGGACTGCGCCGGCTGGACTACCGCATGCGCTGGGAGGATGACTTCCGGGCCTACCTCATGGCCCTGGACAGGAAAAAGCCCGTGGTGGTGTGTGGTGACATGAATGTGGCACATGAGGAGATTGACCTCAAGAATCCCAAGACCAACCGCCAGAACGCAGGCTTCACCGACGAGGAGCGTGCCAAGATGACCACGCTGCTGGAGGCGGGCTTCGCCGACACCTTCCGTCACCTGCATCCCACCCAGGAGGGCATCTACTCCTGGTGGAGCTACCGCTTCCATGCCCGCGAGAAGAACACTGGCTGGCGCATCGACTACTTCCTCGTCTCGCAGCGCATGCTTCCCCGGGTGCGTGAGGCCAACATCCTGACGGATGTCATGGGCAGCGACCACTGCCCTGTGGAGCTGGTGCTGGAGTAAGGGGATGCCAGTTCAATCGGGCAGGCATGCTTTCCTCCTGGCTCACAGCCTGAAGCGCATGGCATAGAAGGCCAGCGACAGTGCCAGGATGACCAATGTCATGGCCCAGGTGCCCATGAGCACCAGGCGGGAGGGCTTCTGTCTGATAAAGCGGCGGGCCTTCTCGCTGCGCAAGTCCAGGTTATCCTGCCCCTCTCTTGGATGTGTTTCTCTGTTCATGTCAGTTGCCCAGTTCCAGTTGGTTCTTTACCAGTTGATAGTATGCTCCACGCTTTTGGGTGAGCTCCTTGTGCGTGCCGGCCTCGGCCACTCTGCCTTGCTCAAGCACGATTATTTGGTCGGCGTTCCTTACGGTGCTTAGGCGGTGAGCCACGATGACCACCGTCTTCCCCTTATAGAAGGTGTCCAGGTTCTCTACTATCCTGCGCTCGTTGTTGGCATCGAGCGAGTTAGTGGCCTCGTCAAGGAAGATGTATTGGGGGTTATGATAGGCAGCGCGGGCGATGAGAATGCGCTGCCGCTGTCCCTGGCTGAGCCCCATTCCGTCACGCCCTATCTTTGTGCCAAACTTCAGTGGCAGTGACACAATATGCTCTTTGATGCAGGCCATCTCGGTGACCTCCATCAGTCGCTGCCTGTCAATCTCTCCCTCTCCCACGGCAATATTCCTGGCTATGGTGTCAGAGAAGATGGCACCATCCTGCATGACTACCCCGCACTGGTGCCGCCACCACTCCTTGTTGAGCTGTCTGATGTCTGTTCCGCCTATGCTTATCGTGCCCTCCCTGGTGGGGTAGTAGCCCAGCATGAGCTTTACCAGCGTGCTTTTCCCGCTTCCCGACGCCCCCACAATGGCAGTCACCTTGCCTTTGGGGATGTGGATGCTCACCTGGTCAATGATGTCGTGCTGTGCAAACTTGTCATACCTGAATGACACATTTTGCAGCGTGATGCCCTGGCTTTCGTCGGCCACAGACGTTTGCAACCCCTGTTCACTGTCCTCGCCGTCCATGCGGTGAATCTCGTTGATGCGTTCCAGGCTGATGCTGACATCCTGGACAGAATACAGGAAGGACATCAGTTGTTCCACGGGAGCATTCAGTTGTCCTATGATATATTGCACTGCCAGCATCATGCCCAGGGTCATGTGGCCGTTGATTACCGCTGTGGCGGCCACCACTGTGAGTAGCATGTTCTTCACCTCATTGATGAAGACGTTGCCCGCCTCCTGTGTCTGTTGCAGTTTCAGCGACTTGGTCTGCACTGTCGAGAGTTCGACCCGGGTGTCTTCCCAGTCCCAGCGATGCTGGTTTTCTCCGCCCTGGAGCTTTATCTCCTGCATGGAGGTGATGAGTTCATAGGTCTTGTTGCTGCATACGGCCTGCTTCTCAAAAAACTCATAGTCCAGCACTTTGCGCCGGTGCATGAAGAGGGTCATCCAGCAGGCATAGAGGATGCTGCCCAGCAGGAATATGAGGAACACCATGCCGCTATAGTAGAGCAGCAGTGACGAGAATACCGAGAATGTGAGTGCTGAGAAGGTGATGCTTAGGGTTTGCTGGGTGAGGAAGTTATTCACGCGGTCATGGTCACCCATACGCTGTATCAGATCACCCATCTGCTTGGTGTCGAAGAAAGGCATGGGCAGACTGAGCAACTTGATGAAGAAGTCACTCACCAGCGAGAGGTCGATGCGCAGGCTGATGTGCAGCAGGAGCCAGCGACGTATGAAGTCGAAGATGGTGCCACTGAGGGTGAGTACAAACTGCCCCAGCAGGATTAGCCAGACAAAACCTATGTCCTGGTTCTTGATGCCCACGTCCACAATGGACTGGGTGAGAAGTGGCAAGGCCAACTGTATGCCTATGCCAACGGTCAGCCCCAGGGCAATATGTCCGAAATAGCCTCTGTACCGGTGTATGTATCCAAACAGGAAGCGGAAGGAGTGTGTCTCACCCCCTGCCTTGCCTTGTCCTTCTGCCTGGCTGTAGAAATCCCGGGTGGGTAGCAACAGCATGGCGATGCCTCTGGACTCCTGTCTGTCAACGTTCGGGATGCTGGCCCAATGGCTCAGAAAGTCCTCGGTGTCGTAGGTCATAAGTCCCTTGCCAGGGTCGGCGATGTAGAACTTGTGGCCTTTCTTGATTCTGTACAGGACCACAAAGTGATTTTGGTTCCAGTGCAGGATACAGGGTAGTGTGGCCTGGGACACCTCTTCCAGCGTCGCTTTCACACACCGGGTGTCAAAGCCTAACTGTCCTGCCACTGACATCAACCCATAGAGGGAGACCCCCTCGCTGGTTGCTGCGCAGGCGTTACTCAGGTACTCCAGCGTATATCGCCTGCCATAGTACAGGCACAGCATCTGCAGGCAGGCAGCCCCACACTGCATGCTGTCATGCTGTGGGCAGAAGGGGAATGCTGGCATTAGGAGTGGCATAAGTCCCGTCGCTTAGTTCAGACGGTTCAACTCATTGCTGGCTGCGCCCTTGCCCTTGTACTCCCTCTTGTTCTTATAGTTGAACATATAGGTGGCCGAGAGTTGGAGCATGCAGATGCCGCCCTTCTGGCTGCTGGCGTAGGCTACACCATTGGAGTCGATCCGGTATCTGAGGCGGTTGGTGTGGGTGAAGTCGTTGACGGTCATTGACAGGCTCCAGTCCTTGATGCTCTTGCTCATCTGCAGGTAGGCCGAGAAGTTGTGCCTGTCATAATAGACGGTGGTCACATTGCCACGTCCCCTCCAGGTGGCTCCCACCCAGGCATATATCTTCCAGGGGAGGTCTATGCGGTTCTTGGTGGTCAACTGGAAGAAGGGTTTCTTATAAGAGCGTTTCCACCCCTCCTCGCCATACTCCAGGTCCTCCAGCATCAGCAGGCCCTGTAGGGATGGATGCCACCACTTCACATCGAAACTCTGTGACACTACCAGCCGGAAGTCATTGAAGCCAGGCAGGTTGATGTTCTGGCGCAGGTTCACCTGGCTTTCGGGCAGGTATCGGTATATGGTCTGGAAGTTCCTGAAGCGTCGGCAGTAGGTGAGTGACACGTATGTCTGCTTCCACGCGAGGCTTGCCTCCAGGTTTCTGATGATGTTGCTCTTCAGCAGCGGGTTTCCTGTGGCCCAGGACGTGTGCGTGATGTAGGTGTAGTTGTTGTTGAGGTCGCTGTAGGTGGGGCGGTAGGCCGTGCTGTTGTAGGTGAGTCCCAGCGTCATGCCCTTGTGCATATAGTTTATCCCCAGTTCGGGCAGCCAGTCGGCGTAGTTCTTTGATAGCCCATCCTGCCTCTCGTGGTTTCTGTGGTAGTCAAAGTCCGTCACCTCGCACCTGAGCCCGCCCGTGAATGCCCAGTGCTCGTTCATCTGGCAGGTGGCAGTGCCATACACGGCATACAGGTTCTGCTGTTCCTGGTCCTCTGATGACTGGAAGGGCTTGATGCCGTTGCTTGCCGTGCCTGTGAAGTCCAGGTTGTTCCGGGTGTAGGAGTATTCCACTCCCGTCTGTAGTGTCCACCTTTTCCAGGTGCCGTCCAGGTCGGCCTTTGCCGCAGCCATCTTGTAGTCCTTCAGGTTGCTGGTGCTCATCAGCCAGGGCTCATCCTCGTCAGCCTGTTCCGTGATGGCCGTGTGTGTGGGCGAGTTGCCCCGCAGGTAGTCGGCATTGATGGTGAGCGAGAGCGGTTTGCTCAGTTTCAGGTAAGAGTAGGCATTGGCATAGTGTCTCCAGCTCTGCATGCTGGTGCGTGTGTGCGTGTCCATCAGCGTGGTGGCCAGGCTGTTGGTCGATAGGTTGTGAGCACTGACCGTCGCGATGGACGAGGGCGTGCGGGTGTAGGAGTACCTGGCTCCCACGGAGTGCCCTTTCTTGAAGTCATGGCTTCCGCCTGCGGTCACATCGAAGTTCTTGCTGCGTCCCACGTTTGTCCCGCTGGTTGATGATGAGACATTCTCTGGCGCATATTTGTCTGAGAATGAATTCTTCATCTTGTATCCGCTGCTGCTCCCATTGGCATCAGCATAGAGGCTTGTCCCATTGAGGAAGGTGTATGACAGATTGGTGTAGGCATAGCCCGAGAGCCTCTCTGCCACCGAGCCTGTGCCCGACACATATCCTGCCAGCCCGGGGCTTTTGCGCTTGAGATGGATGATGATGACCGATGTCACCTCCTTGCCATATTTCGGGCCGGGGTGGGTGATAATCTCCACACTCTTGATTTCGGATGGGTTCAGAGTCTGCACCTCCGTCATGTCCTGCACCTTCCGGTGCTCAATGTATATGACAGGCGTACCCTCGCGTCCCAGTACCGTGAGGTTTGTTCCCGTGCCCTCTATCAGCGGCATCTCCCTGAGCGCGTCCAGTGACGAGGGCAGTTGGCCCAGCGGGTTTCCCTCCATCTGCACGGTAAAGCCCCGCGGGTTGGCCTTGACATACTTGCGTGTCCCTGTCACCTGTGCCTCCTTCATGGTCGAGGCGTTCTCCTTCAGAGTGATGTTCTTGGGGAATGGCTCCTGAAAGTACCGTGTCTCATATCCCATCATGCTCACCTTCAGCAGCACGCCCTTGCTGCCGTCTGCCATTATCGTCCACGTTCCGTCGGCCTGTGTGGCACAGCCCGTAATCACGGTGGAGTCCTTGGCTGACAGCAGGGCCACACTCACATACTCCAGGGGCTTTCCGTCCTCTGCGCTTACTCTGCCCTTGAGGTTCTGGCCTTGGGCGAATAGCGTTGCGCAAGTGAATATAATTAAAAGAAGGTTTCTTTTTTTTCCCATTTTCGCTCATTTATTATTGTTGCAGTGTGACCCAATCCTGTTTTGGGAGAAATGTGCAGCAAAGTTAAGGTATCTTTTGCGTATTATGGTTGTGAAATGTGTTGTTTGTGGAGAAGATTTTGTAATAACACCCAAAAGGGTGAAAAAACATAATGTGTGATGAAAAGTCGGCCTTCTCTTGCCGTGGTAATTTGGAAACTTTTTAATTTTGTGATGCTTCTCTGTTGTGCTCCACAATTTGTAGGGCTTTCGCCTCAGCAGGGGAGGGAAGAATGTGACAGGCGAATCACAGGCTTCACAGACCATACTGTATAAAAGGAGCGCACGCTGACACGCTGACATGGAAGCAGAAACTAATATAGTATAGGCGTTATGGATACAAAAAAGACTCTTCTCGCCTTTGGTGAACCGCTTGATATCATGGAATTGATGGAGGTGAAAGGCGGAAGTTCAGAAGGAGATATTGTATGTAATGGTTCTCCTGCGATTTCATGCAATGGAACACCAGCCCTTGTCATCTGCAATGGGACGGAAGCTATTGGTACAAAGCCACTGAAACCTAAGCCTGATTCAGGGAAGAATCCTTGATGCCACGTTCTGGACAGTGGTATGGGTGTCCCATATTTATTATGGGGCACCCTTTTCTCAATATTTAGTAAGTAAGGTAATGGTTGATACGCAGATTTATATTTTGAACCCGGACTACTATTTCAAAAATGATGTCCACAGGATGATTTTGTATTCCACTAATAGGGTACAACCATATAGTGCAAAGGGATGGGTGAGTTATGTCCATCCTGTACAGGCACAGATTCTCTTTTCTTTTGTCAAACCATATCCAATGTCCTGGCATTATGAGGATTTGAAGTCCAAATTTCATTTGTCTCCTGCCCAGGTTGATAAGATGATTGGACAATATATAGAGAATGAAGAGGCTGTATATACAGAGTTTGGAAACACAAGAATCTCCTTTCCGAAGAATGTGCTGCTTCCTTATGAAAAGGTAAAGATTGCGTATTTGGGGAACAGGAATGAAGGCGTTAATTTCTCCTGTCGTGAACTCAATTTGGAAGCAGGGCGTTTACTAAAAGGTCCTCACTCAATGACTTTGATGTTGACTTCACGGTGCATGACGAATTGCAGGTACTGTTATGCAGACCGGAAGACAAGTTACAAGCCATTGTCCACCGAGGAGATATTCCGTATCATTGATGAGGCATGGGCAATGGACATGTCTCACATTGACATTATCGGTGGAGAGGTGTTTTGTCACAGGGACTGGGCAAAAATAATCAAGAAACTCGTGGACTGCGAACTGATGCCCAGTTATATATCCACAAAGGTGCCTTTGGCAGAGTCACAAATAAAGGCATTGAAGGAAACGGGATATGACAATGTAGTGCAGATTTCCCTTGACTCTCTTGATGACAAGGTTCTCGCACAGATTATCGGAAGTAAGTCGGGATATGTGGAACAGATGAAGAAGACAATTGGCTTGCTGGAGAAATATGGTTTCCAAATACAGATAGATACCATCCTGACAAAGTATAACTGCAACACACAAACGATGTCCGACTTGTTTGTTTACATTGGCACGTTGAGGAATTTGTCTTACTGGGAAATTCGTGTGCCCGAACTTTCTCTTTATACTCCCGATTCTTTTGTCTCAGTAAAGGCGGACAGAACTTCTATAGAGAACTTGCGCTCGTTTGTACAGGAACAGATAATGCCCAAGGCTTGCTTCACTTTGTTTCTTAGTGACAATGCGTTGGATTATTCTGTATATAAAGGTGGGCGTGACGAGAAGTGCTTTAAGGGTGGCGCGTGCGGAGCATTACTGAGCAGCATGTTTGTACTTCCTGATGGTAAGGTGAGCATTTGTGAACTGATGTACTGGAATCCCCAATTCCTTATTGGTGACCTTCGCCAGCAATCCATAAGTGAAGTGTGGAATTCCTCGAAAGCCCTGTCTATTTACAATCATACGCTTGGCGCGCGCAAGGAAAGTCGTTGCTCATCATGCAAAGTGCTGGATTTTTGTCAGGAGAATAAGCGGAAGTGCGTGGTTAAAGTGATACAGGCGTATGGCAGGGATAACTGGGACTATCCTGACCCCAGATGTGAGTTCGCGCCAGAAATCTGTTCGGAAATGAAATATTGAGTAGAAAAATATGTACGATAATTTTCAGATGAAGGACATTCCTTTGCTAGAGTCCTGTCGTCGGGATGCGTTTGTGAAGGCCCTAATGGCATTTTCAAGATGTACATGCCGAGGCATCATACTAATAGATCTTGTTAGAGAAACGTTTTCGTTTGTGTCTGGAAGTTTTGATTTTTTGTGCGGATGTTCTGCGAAAGATGTCGCAGAAAGTGGGTATTCCTTTTATGAAAGGTGTGTTGTATGGGAGGATTTGGGGCTGGTTCGGGGGTTAGGTGAGGCTTGTCTAGGTTTGCTTCAGCATTTTCCGCTTGAAGAGAGGACAGACTTCTCTCTTCATTGTGATTTTCGTGTTCAAAATCCAAGTAATGGGAAATCTCATCTGATTCATCATATTTTCACAACACTTGACGTGGATGAGTTTGGGAGGCCATGTCTTGTTCTGTGTGCGATGTCCAAGTCTTCGGCACATACTTCTGGATATGTTCGAATGAAGAAAAGTTCAGAAAGTGCATACTATGAATATGATATCCGAAATCGTTTATGGACGAGGCGTAGTTGTGTGGCTTTGAAGGAAATGGAACGTAAGATTATCTTTCTTGCAAGCCAAGGACTTACCGTGCCGGATATCGCCTCTGAACTCTGTAAATCAAAGGATGCCATCAAAACATGTAAGCAGAAGTTATTCAAGCGACTAAGGGTTCGAAATATGGTTGAGGCAATAACTTACGCATATAACTATCAGTTGTTATAATATGGATTATAGCGTTTTTTGTTTGTGCTGTCTTGGATTGCAGATAAGGGATTGTATTGTGGGAATCACAGGGGACTGTCCTTTATGCCTGGTAGGTTTTCCTTTTCATTTATTGCTGTCCACGAAAGCCAAAAACAACTATACAGTGAAGGCCCAGGCTGCGCCAAACAGTCTGGGCCTTCACCATATAGAACTGGATGCGTTCAGTCAATCTTCTTCCAGGTGCTGGTGTCATAGAGCGGACCGATGTAGCCGCGCATCTTGAGCACCTTGTCACTGTCAAACCACAACTTCACCTTATAGGTCTTGCCCTTGGTGGGGTCATAGATTTTGCCGCCCGTCCACACGTTGTCCTTGGCATCGTAGGTCACCTTGTCGATGAGCACTATCTGGTCGGCGCGCACGCCTCGCTTGCTCTTGTCGGGGTTCTTCTCGTCGGTGCGCAGGCTGCCGTCCTCCTTCTTCAGGTTGTTCACCCAGGTCACCTGTGCGCGGTAGCCATCCTCATGCTTGAACACCCTCACCTTGCTCGTCACGCCATTGCGTTCCACCTGGTAGTTGCCCACAATCTTGTCACTCTGCGCCATGACGCTGGCTACTGCCATCAGCAGGCACACAAGCACGCTCATTACTCTTCTCATAATGCTATCCTTTCTTTGTGTATATCGTTTCGGGCTGCAAAGGTAGGACGATTATGCGAGATGTGTGCAATAATGCACCATGAAATTGCGCATGCGGGCCTCGCTGTGTGCATCTGCGTGGCTGGGACTTCCTGTTTAGGTAAACAAGTCCTCCAGTGTGACTTGACATGGGAATATGCTGGAGTACTCATTGCTTTTCCAGCGGCCTGCATACAAAATGGCCTTTATTTGGCTACGTGTGCCCCGAAATGGTATCCTGTAGCCAAATAAAGGCCATTTTATACACGGATGATGCTTGCCGTGGAGAAGGGAGTGTACTTGCCAGGCGCATGAAGAAGCAAGGGTGGCAGGGGCGGAAACACTCCTCCACCGTCCAGCCCAAGGCTGGACGGTGCAAGAAAGCATACTGACTTTGCAAGGTAAGTTAACTTCTCCTACCGTCCAGCCTTGGGCTGGACGGTGAGGGAGTTCCTTGCCAGGAGTCTGGCGGCTGTTTCAAATGCGGTTGGAAAGGTGCTTCTCTTCATGTCCCTTGTTGCCTTGCTCTTCCTTTGAGTTGGAACATCTATGGTATTTGTGTCTTATGCTTTTCGGAACAAATATGCCAAATGGTTTTGTTATGCAAAAAGATAAGGGTATATTTGTAGGGTATAATTTAATTGCGTGGTCGATATGAAAGTCATTTCAAATCATGAAGTATCTTTTTTACTGAATTGGTACTATCATATGGTATGTTCTGCTTATTGTCTTGCGAATTCGCTTATGGGCAGGCCCTCTCCCATATGCCTGTTCACACACTGGGGCATCAACCGTGATGTACTTGCTATGATTGGCATGCCTGTTAGGCAACTGGGGTAAGTCCAAGCCGGGTAAGTGGCTATGTGTATAATCGCTGTGACCCCGTTTCGTGCATGGCCCGAGAACTGTCCAAGGGGACTGGGTGTCATACAGACCGAGATGTTGGCGTAGGGCATATGTTCACTATTCGTCCTAAAATAACAGAAAGGTTATGTACATTGACCTTTTGCGTGTTTTGAACAATAATAACAAATGCGGTTTACCGCAGTGACAAATTACGAGAACACAAAGTGGATAGTTATATTCTAACTGACGAAACAAAGATTGTGGAGGGACATGTCCTTCATAGAATTAAGTGTATGGCCACATTCGCTTATGCAAAAAGGGGTAGCGTGGGGGGCTTTGTCGAAAGCACCAGTAACCTAAGCGAAAAGGCCTGGGTCTTCGATGACTCTTGTGTATATGGAAATGCTAAAGTGTCGGGAAATGCTCGCGTGTACGGTGGGGCTTGTGTGTCAGATGAGGCGAGTATAAGCGGTGAGGCAAAAGTATATGACCAAGCGCAAGTTTATGGAAATGCAGTTGTGCGCGACCGAGCGCAGGTTTCAGGCCGTGCACAAGTATTTGGCGAGGCAGAAATATATGATGAGGCCAAGGTGAATGGACGTTGTTCTTGCGATGAATATGGGGATGTATGCGTGTATGATACGGCATCCATTCATGGAATGGCACATGTAAGTGGTTATGCGCGTGTGCATGGAAACGCTGATGTTTATGCAAATGCTCAGATATGTGAATATGCCAGAGTCGTGGATGAGGGTCGCGTGCACGGAGATGCAATTATTCGTGGTTATGCCATTGTGTGTGATAGCGCAGAAGTTTATGGATGCGCTGAGATTGCTGATGTTGCGCAAGTGTGTGGCAATGCAAAACTTTATGGTGGCGTGCGAATTGGTGGTTATGCCCGAATAAGTGGTGTGGCAAAAGTGACTGGCAAGGCTGTGGTTGGAGGTAATGTACATTGCTTTGGGCATGCTGTGGTCACAGGGTGTGCTAATATATCGGGAAACGCGCGTATATATGGAGGGTGCTTGATAGATGGGGATGTTAGAGTCACCGATTATGCCAGGGTTTATGGCAATTCGATAGTCATTGGTAATGGTAAGGCAGGGTGTAGTATTGGCGGTTTTTCAAGAACGTTTGAGAATTCCAAAATAACAGGTTGTGCTGAATTGCGTGATTCTTGTCAGGTATATGGAGATGCGGAAGTATATGATAATGCCGTGATTTCTGATTTCGCGGAAATTGGTGAGTAGGTATAGGCGTTTAGAGCGCACTAATTAAAAATAATTCCGTACCTTTGCAGTA